>NZ_VFSI01000012.1:0-66800 GCF_006385825.1 Streptococcus sp. D2
CTGGATCTGTTGCTTTCGCTGTTACGTCTCCTGCTGGAAGCTCTTTCGTTGGTGTGATTGTAGCTTTTCCGTTTTCGTCCGCTACGCCTTCACCAAGCTTATTACCGTCTTTGTCGAACAACTCAACCTTAGATCCTGGTTCTGCTGTCACTTCAACTGGTGTCTTAGTTCCTGCTTTATCTGTTAGATCTGTTTTGATTTCTGGTTTAGCTGGAGCTTTTGTATCTGCTGTTGCTTTTTCTGGTGTGCTTGGCTCTGATACATTGCCTGCTGGATCTGTTGCTTTCGCTGTTACGTCTCCTGCTGGAAGCTCTTTCGTTGGTGTGATTGTAGCTTTTCCGTTTTCGTCTGCTACGCCTTCACCAAGCTTGTTACCATCTTTGTCGAACAACTCAACCTTAGATCCTGGTTCTGCTGTCACTTCAACTGGTGTCTTAGTTCCTGCTTTATCTGTTAGATCTGTTTTGATTTCTGGTTTAGCTGGAGCTTTTGTATCTGCTGTTGCTGGATCTTCTGGTTTAGATTCCGGTTTAGAGTTAGGATCTTTTGGATCTGTGCCTTTCTCTACTTCTTCCTTATCAGTGACGCCATCGCCATCTGTATCCTTAGTTGCTGGTTCTTCTGGTTTAGATTCTGGTTTAGAATTAGGATCTTTTGGATCTGTACCTTTCTCTACTTCTTCTTTATCAGTGACGCCATCGCCGTCTGTATCCTTAGTTGTTGGATCTTCTGGTGAACTTGGATCTTTAACCGTTACCTTAACTGGAACTTCTTCTTTAGATCCATCTGGGTATGTTACAACTACTGTCGCATCTTTTTCACCTGGTGTTGCTGTGTCTACTGGATCTTTGAAGGCTACTTTTGTACCCTTAGGAAGATCTTTTACATTTCCAATTGAATCTTCTGCTTTTGGTGTTGTTCCTTTGTTTACAGTTTGTGGTTTACCTGTTGGTGTGTTCTTATCTGCATCTGTTGGTGCTGAACTTGGGTCTTTAACCGTTACCTTAACTGGAACTTCTTCTTTTGATCCATCTGGGTATGTTACAACTACTGTCGCATCTTTTTCACCTGGTGTTGCTGTGTCTACTGGATCTTTGAAGGCTACTTTTGTACCCTTAGGAAGATCTTTTACATTTCCAATTGAATCTTCTGCTTTTGGTGTTGTTCCTTTGTTTACAGTTTGTGGTTTACCTGTTGGTGTGTTCTTATCTGCATCTGTTGGTGCTGAACTTGGGTCTTTAACCGTTACCTTAACTGGAACTTCTTCTTTTGATCCATCTGGGTATGTTACAACTACTGTCGCATCTTTTTCACCTGGTGTTGCTGTATCTACTGGATCTTTGAAGGCTACTTTTGTACCCTTAGGAAGCTCCTTGAGGTTCTTAATTGAATCTTCTGCTTTTGGTTTGTCACCAACTTTAACAGTTTGTGGTTTAGCTGTTGGTGTGTTCTTACCTGCATCTGTTGTTTCTTTAGTTACAAATTCTGACAATGGTTTTTTATCTTGAGAACCATCTTTATAGGTTACTACAAGATTTCCTTTGTCATCTTTTGTTACTGATTGGATCTTAGCATCTTTATCAGCTACAGGTGTACCTTTTTTGTCTGCTAAGTTAGCATCATCGTTGTTTTGAGAGTACTCAAGTTGAAGCTTCTCTTTGATTTTAGCTAAGTCTGCATCTGTTACGTTAGCTGGATCTGCTACAGTAACTTTTTCAGTTGGAGTTGCAATATCATATTTTTGAGTTTGTCCCTTAAGCATAACACGGAATGCACCTGGATCAGTTGCAGTTGAGCTACCTACGGCTTTATTCTCAATAAATGCACCATCTTTATCCGTTGCAGTTGCATAACGCCATCCTAAAGCCATACCTTCTGGATTTTCTCCTTTAGTTGCTGCTTCTAGTTTGTCTTTTGCTAAACCATCTGTCGCTGCTGGAGTACCTGAATAAGTAATAACTGCTGGGGCTTTTTCTGTTGCTGGAGTCTCAGCATTAATAACATTTGCTTTAAATCCATACTGAGTATTGATAGTATTTGCTTCACCTGCAACATCATCAAACGCTCTGTTACCACCTTGTTTTACAGTGGCACTTGCAATTTTTCCGCTATCATCTTTGAATTTGATATCGAATGAGTTTTCTTCTCCAGCGTATACATAAACTTCTTTAGTATCTTTATTAGAGTATGGAATCTCTACTGTTGGAGCTACTACTGCAGCTTCTTTAGTTACAAATTCTGACAATGGTTTCTTATCTTGAGATCCATCTTTATAGGTCACTACAAGATTTCCTTTGTCGTCTTTTGTTACTGATTGGATCTTAGCATCTTTATCAGTTACAGCTTTACCTTTTTTGTCTGCTAAGTTAGCGTCTTCGTTGTTTTGAGAGTACTCAAGTTGGAGTTTCTCTTTGATTTTAGCTAAGTCAGCATCTGTTACGTTAGCTGGATCTGCTACAGTAACTTTTTCAGTTGGAGTTGCAATATCATATTTTTGAGTTTGTCCCTTAAGCATAACACGGAATGCACCTGGATCAGTTGCAGTTGAGCTACCTACTGCTTTATTCTCAATAAATGCACCATCTTTATCCGTTGCAGTTGCATAACGCCATCCTAAAGCCATACCTTCTGGATTTTCTCCTTTAGTTGCTGCCTCTAGTTTGTCTTTTGCTAAACCATCTGTCGCTGCTGGAGTACCTGAATAAGTAATGACTGCTGGGGCTTTTTCTGTCGCTGGAGTCTCAGCATTGATAACATTTGCTTTAAATCCATACTGAGTATTGATAGTATTTGCTTCACCTGCAACATCAGCAAACGCTTTGTTACCACCTTGTTTTACAGTGGCACTTGCAATTTTTCCGCTATCATCTTTGAATTTGATATCGAATGAGTTTTCTTCTCCAGCGTATACATAAACTTCTTTAGTATCTTTATTAGAGTAAGGAATCTCTACTGTTGGTGCTACTGCTGTTGTTTCTTTAGTTACAAATTCTGACAATGGTTTTTTATCTTGAGAACCATCTTTATAGGTTACAACAAGATTTCCTTTGTCATCTTTTGTTACTGATTGGATCTTAGCATCTTTATCAGCTACAGCTGTACCTTTTTTGTCTGCTAAGTTAGCATCATCGTTGTTTTGAGAGTACTCAAGTTGAAGCTTCTCTTTGATTTTAGCCAAGTCAGCATCTGTTACGTTAGCTGGATCTGCTACAGTAACTTTTTCAGTTGGTGTTGCAATGTCATATTTTTGAGTTTGTCCCTTAAGCATGACACGGAATGAACCTGGGTCCGTTGCGTTTGAAGCATTTGTTGCTCCATTCTCAATATATGCACCATCTTTATCCGTCGCAGTTGCATAACGCCATCCCAAAGCCAAACCTTCTGGATTTTCTCCTTTAGTTGCTGCATCTAGTCTTTCTTTTGATAAACCATCTGTTGCTGCTGGAGTACCTGAGTAAGTAATGACTGCTGGTGCATCTGCTGTCGCTGGAGTTTCAGCATTGATAACATTTGCTTTAAATCCATACTGAGTGTTGATAGTATTTGCTTCACCTGCAACATCAGCAAATGCTTTGTTACCACCTTGTTTTACAGTAGCACTTGCAATTTTTCCGCTATCATCTTTGAATTTGATATCGAATGAATTTTCTTCCCCACCGTATACATAAACTTCTTTAGTAGCTTTATTAGAGTAAGGAATCTCTACTGTTGGAGCTACTACTGGAGTTGCTGGATTTACTAGATATGCTGCTGCAATCTTATCTTTTGATCCATCAGGATAAGTGATAGTAAGATTTCCTTTTTCATCCACACTGTATTGTGAATTTGCTGGAAGACTCGGGTTAGCAGATTTCACTGCTTCGATAATCTTGTTCTTTTCAGTTTCACTAACGCCGTTAGAATCTGCAATATCTACTTTTGTACCTGCAACTGGTTCATATTTCTTAGCAGTCTCAAGGACTATTACTTTAAGTTCTCTGTATATCTTTGTTGGTTTATCTCGATTACTTGCATGAAAGACAATACTGTTAGTTCCTGCTGGCTGATCCATTGCAACAGTACCACTATATTTAGCATCACGTTGGTTAATCGTAGCTCCATTTGAAGTTCCTAGGTATCCCCCTGATGGTAATACTCCTTTTATAGCTGTCGGATTTTTCTCAACTGAAAATTTCTCTAAAGCTGTAGCTTGAGCTACAACATCAACATCAATTTTATCACCAGGATATACTGTAATAGTCTCTTTACTTACTAATAGTCTAGTATCATTATTACCAGTAACCCCACCATCAATAATAGTTAATGGTGTTTTCGTAACTGTAATCGGTGCACTCTTAGCTGACTCTGTTCCACCTGCTGGTGTTGAAGTAGCTGTAATCTCTCCTTCTGGAAGACTGTTTGTAGGGTGAACAGTTGCTACACCTTGGTCGTTAGCTACCGCTTCACCGATCACAACACCATCTGTGTTGTAAAGCTTAACAGTTGAACCTGCTGGTGCTTTGATAGTCACATCCGCTGGCGTACTTGCTTTACCTGCCAAATCATTGACAATTTCTGGACCACTAGTTGTTGGTGTTGCTGCTGGATTGTTAGTCGCTGCACCTGCCGCTGGTTTGTTAGTTGCTGCATCTGGCGCTGGTGTGCTTGGTTTGGGTGCTTCTGGTTTTGGAGTAACTGGCTTAGCTGGTGCTACTGCTTCTTTTTCAACAATTACTTTTACAGGAACTTCTTTTGTAGATTTATCCGGGTAAGTTACAACTGCTGTTGCTCGTTTTTCACCTGGAGTTTTTGTATCTACTGCATCCTTGTACTTAACTGTTGTTCCTTTTGGAAGAGTGTCTAAGTTTCCAATTGATTTTGTCGCATCTGGTTTTTGACCAACTTTTACAGTTTGATCTTTCGCTGTTGGTGTGGAAACATCAGACTGCCACATTTTTATAGGGTTAGTTGCAATGTTGGCGAAACCTGCATTGGCACCAGCAGTGGCACTACGCATCATACCAAATACAACCTTCATATCTTTCAACTGTTCGTTAGATGTTGTTGCAGGAACTTCAGTTCTAAAACTCCATGCATAGCCATCATAACCTGAACCACCCGTAGTCGAACGATCCACAATCAAACGTTTGTCATTCAAGGCAACATTATCCAATAACTCTTTAGTTCTCGGAGAAGAATTAGATGCCGCACTCTTGAAATATCTGTCCTCCTGACCGGCAAGTTTTTCTATAGAACGACCATAGATACCACTTTCCCAACCAGAAGCCAGAGAAAAGGTATCTTTTTTGTCTAATGGTAATCCAGCAGCTGTAGCTGGTGCTGGATTTTCAAACGTTACAGAACTACTCAATGCTGAACCATCAGGTTTTCTACGTTCAAGTTTTTTAGTTTTAGGATTTAATTTACCTTGGATTGGAGAGTTATATTTTGCACGTGTAATGCTAGTTGGCATATTAACTTCTGCAGGAATTTGGATGAAATTTCGATATACATCTCCTCCATCTGTATTATACGTATTAGATAGATTTTCTGCATGATCATTATAAAAGACAAGCCAATCTAATGAAGTAATCTTCCCACTAGCGTCTTTATTATATTTAACTTTATAATTTGTAACTCTAGAAACTGCATTAACAGCGTCATCTGTAGACGTGGCTTTATTAACATCATTAAGGATATAGGTATCACTATGACCATTTGCGGCTGCATTTGTACCTTCTGAATAGGCAACTTCCGCTCTAAAAGCATTATTCTTATCTAATGCTTTACCGTTACGTGAGTCGTTAGATCCTGTGTTTTCGATTGAGTTAGATTCTGATTTTTTCTCAGTGTTTTCTGCTTTTTTACCTACAGTTAGTTGTCCGTTAGTAGTGTCTACTGCTGGAGTTTCTTTTTTCTCTACAGGTTTGTTTTTTAATTTAGTGTTTGCTGTAGTTACAAGTTTATTATAAGCTTTTGTGATTTCATCTTGAGTTGTTGCGTTTGCTAATGTAGCTTTTGCAGCTTCTAAGTCAGCTTTTAATACCGCAACACTCTCTTCTGTTTTGTTATCATACGTTCCATTTGCAAGTTTCGCTTCGATTTCTGCAATGTAGTTTTCAAGTTTAGTTTTATCTAAAGCTTTAACTTCTTTTGCAGTTTCTTCATCAAGTTTGGCTGCTACAGCTGGTGTTGTAGTAACTTCTGGCTTGATTTCTGCTACAGCAGCAGGTGCCTCATAAGTCTTGCCATCTCCGTTCGGTGTAGGGTTAACATCCCCAGTAGTCGAGTTGTTTGCTACAGTAGTTTCTGCTGTGTTTGCATGAACCACTTGAGTAGCTAAGCTAGCACCGACCGCAAAAACAAGAGAACAACCGAATAGGAAATGCTTTCCTTTTTTGATCATTCTCCAGTTCTTTTGCTCTGCATTTTTACGATTAAAATACACTATATTTTCTCCTTTTAATTTCTAAAAATAGCATGTAGTACACATACACATACACATACACATACACATACACATACACATACACATACACTCAACATTATAATTTATATATGCGGATTTGTCAATTATATTAATTATTTTTTATTTTTTTCCAGTATTTTCAGAATATTTCAGGATTTAAATCATTTGCTATATTATAATATTGCACTAAAAATAAAATCTCCCTTTCCTTCAAAACTATGATAAATGCCATTTTTTGAATACTTATAAAGAATATATTAATCTTACCCACAGCTAACTCATCCCTTTTGAGTGTCAAAAAGTAGAGAACTATGAAAGGAAAGCTTATCAGATACCAATACTCTTCGAAAATCTCTTCACATCACGTTAGCTTCCATCTGCAACCTCAAAACTAGTGTTTTGAGCAACTTGCAGCTAGCTTCCTAGTTTGCTCTTTCATTTTCATTGGGTATAAACTATGGTCAAGAAGAAATCATTCTCTCTGACCATCTCTTTGAAGCCTTACAAGACATCTAGGGGTCTACAATTTTGCCTCTTCAAAAAAAGCCCCATACTATCTGGAGTTCAGGAATTCCTGTTACAGATAGTATAGAGCTCAAACAGCAGTTACACGACCGTGACTGCCTTTCTATTCTTGCATAGCGTAACCAACACCACGCACGGTTTTAATGTAGCTTTTTTGACCTTTTACATCAAGCTTGCTACGTAGATAACGGATATAGACATCCACGATATTGGTTTCGGTCGCACTTTCATACTTCCAGACACTTTCCAGCAACTGCTCACGCGTCAGGACTTTCTTGCTTCCCATAAGAGTAGCCAAAAGATCATACTCACGACGCGTCAGAGCAATCATCTCTTCGCCACGATAAACAGTATGATGTTCTACATCCATACGCAGATTGCGGTAAGACGTTGGAACCTTCATCTGACTACAGTGTTGGTCGATAAAGTCCCGACCTCGGAAAATCGCTGAAATACGAGCTACCAGATTCTCAATAATAACTGGCTTATAGATGTAAGAAACGGCAAAGCGTTGGATTGCCTCAATCTGATCTTGCAAGTCTTCGCGATGGTCCAAGACCATAATGACTGAAGCTGGCTTAGTCCGACTCAGCTTGTCTGCAAAATCCTGGGCTGTCATATCCCCCAGATGAGCATTCAATAAAATCAAGTCATAGTCTGTCTGAAGAGCCATGGAGAGGGCTTTTTGCCCCTCCTCAACCTGATCAACTCGGTATTGCTCTTTTTGGAGTTCCAAACTTAAAAAATGAGCTAGATTTCGTTCTTTCTCAAGTAATAAAATCCGTTTCCCCATGGCAGACCTACTTATTTTTCGTCATACCAAGAGTAGTGGAATGTTCCTTCTTTGTCTTTACGTTGGTAAGTATGGGCACCAAAGTAGTCACGTTGCGCTTGGATCAAGTTAGCTGGAAGGTCAGCTGAACGATAGCTATCAAAGTAAGTAATAGCTGCTGAGAAAGTTGGCACTGGCACACCAGCTTGAACTGCAAGGGCTACGATATCACGCACTGCTTGTTGGTACTTAGCAGTAACATCCAAGAAGTACTCATCCAAAAGAAGGTTAGCAAGGTCTGCATCACGGTTGTAAGCATCTGTAATCTTTTGCAAGAAACGAGAACGGATGATACAGCCATCACGCCAGATAGATGCGATGTCTGCAAATGGCAAGTTCCAGTTGTTTTCTTTAGAAGCTACACGTAATTGAGCAAAACCTTGTGCGTATGAAATGATTTTTGAGAAGTAAAGGGCTTGACGGATTTTTTCAATCAACTCAGCCTTGTCTCCTTCAAATGTGAAGGCAGCTGGTTTTGGAAGAACCTTGCTAGCATGTACACGTTCTTCTTTGTAAGTAGAGATGTAACGTGCAAATACTGACTCAGTGATGAGTGACAATGGCACACCAAGGTCAAGTGATGATTGGCTAGTCCATTTACCAGTTCCTTTGTTACCTGCAGCATCAAGGATGTAGTCTACGATTGGTCCGTCTTGACCTTCATCGTCTTTACGGCTCAAGATATCAGCTGTGATTTCGATCAAATAGCTGTCCAATTCACCCTTGTTCCACTCAGTAAAGATTTCAGCCATATCTTCTGCAGAAAGGCCTAGCAAGTGTTGCATCAAGTCATAGCTTTCTGCGATCAATTGCATATCACCATACTCAATACCGTTGTGAACCATTTTCACGTAGTGACCAGCTCCATCAGGACCGATATATGTCACACATGGTTTGCCATCTTCTGGTGCTTTAGCTGAGATTTCTTCAAGAACATCCGCAACCAATTCGTAGGCCTCTTTTTGTCCACCAGGCATGATAGAAGGACCTTCAAGGGCACCTTTTTCACCACCAGAAACCCCAGTACCGATAAAGTTGATACCTGAGTTTGCCAATTCTTCATTACGACGGATTGTATCTTTGTAGAAAGTATTTCCACCGTCAATCAAGATATCACCCTTGTCAAGGTGTGGAAGAAGGGCTTGGATAGTCGCATCTGTACCAGGTCCAGCTTGAACCATGAGCATGATACGACGAGGTTTTTCAATTGAGTTTACAAAACTTTCAACGTCATAGCTTGGTACAAAGTTCTTTTCAGGATGGCAAGCAATTACATCTTCCGTTTTTTCTTTACTACGGTTGTAGATAGCAACTGTGTAACCACGAGATTCAATATTAAGGGCAAGGTTACGACCCATTACGGCCATACCTACGACACCAAAGTTAGCTTTTGTCATTTGACACTCCTCTTGTTTAATTTGTTTTATTTTATCATTTTTACTTTTGAAAAGAAAGAATTTTGTAACGACTGCTTAGTAGTCCAAGTCATCCGCATGTCCTGAACCATTTCCAACAAAGTAACCTGTCTTACAGTTAAGGGTAAAGAGATAGGTTCCGTCTGGCTTGTAGAGGTTGTAATAACCATTGCCATTAACGATATTGACACGTTCAAGGATGTATTGGTTACCAGTGATATAACCACGTGAACGTGAAGTCGCTAGAATTTGTTCCAAGACACCATCAGCAAAATCCCAGGCAGAGTTGTTACTATCATCTACAGCTGATTGATTGAACGGTACACGGCTTGAAGCTCTTTGTAGGTTGACTCCAGAACTTGATAAACCACCATAGCTATCATCCCGCGCAGAAACTGAATTGTTTGATGAGGCGCTTGAAGATGGACTGGCGTTACTTGTAGTACTGTCGGTAGAAGAATTTGAACTTGCTTGACTAGAACTGCTAGTTTGACCTGAGCTTGAGCTAGACGTACTTGTTTGCTGGCTCTTACCGAGGCTAATAGCCTTATCTAGCACTTTATCAATCTCAGTATTCCCAGTTTTAATATCTGTAAATTTAGCATTCGATTTGGCTTTGACACTGGTATCTAGAACACCATCCACAATAGCTGGTTTTTCAAATTGTGCATTGACTTCTTGGATGGCCTTGATTTGCGTTTCTAAGCTGTCATATTTCGATTTGGCAAGCGTATGTTCACGAGTACCTTCCAGCTTATCAAGTAAAGCCTTGAGTTGAGGTAGCTTTTCAAACTGGCTATTCTTCAAAGCTGTTTTATTGCTATCTGTGTAGAAGGCATCGTATTGACTATTAAAATCTTCTAAAATAGGCTGAACATTCTGCTCACTAGACGATGATTGAGCCGTTTGGATTTCCTGTGTTGAGCGAGTAACTTGACGATAAACATAATAACCAGTCCCAATAATAAGAATTCCTAGGGCAGCTAACAAGCCATAAAGAATCTGTTTCTTAACGCTTTTCCCATCTTCACTATCCACCATTGGATACTCTGTTTCGACTGCCTCCTCAGTGTCAAATTCCTCATCAAAAGGAGTTTCTGTCACTTGTGTAGATTCTAAGTCATCAAACTGGATGAAATCATTCTCTACTATCGTAGGCTCAACAGCTGTCTCCTCCCGAATCTCTTGGATAAGATCGTCCAAACTCTGCGTTTCGACTAATTCCTCCTTTTTGTATTGGCGAGTCGCAAACTTATCTGCCTCAATTTCATCTTTGTGTTGCTTGAGATACTTATCTAAAATGGAATCTTCAGGCAATACCCCTGCTTCTACTTCTTCATTTTTACGAATAGCTTGACCAACTGTTAACTCTTTTGCTTCATCAAAATCAAATCGCGGTTCTTGTCCTTCATTTTTATGACGATCCCGTCTCTTCTTAGTCATGAGTTTACCTTCCTACTTTACTTCTTGGCGTTTGATACGCTGACCAAAATATTGATACAGATCCACTTTCAGGGTTCCGTTATACAGTTTACGCTTCTTGTCCGCTTGGCTACCATACTTGCTTTCAAAGGCTTCATCACTAGTTAGGATAAACTTACTCCAAGTCTTGAGAGGTTCAAAAACCTCACCCATCTCAGCATAAAGCTTGGTCACCCCTGCATCATCTGATAAACGTTCACCATAAGGCGGATTGGAGATAATCACACCGTTGATTTTATCAGAACGCAAATCCTGCACGCGCATCTGCTTAAAAGTAATGTCTCCTGCAACACCAGCTGCCTGAGCATTAGCCTTAGCAATCTCCACCATGCGAGCATCAATATCACAACCCATGATATCCAGTTCCAGTTCACGATCCACTTTTTGGGCCGCTTCTGTGCGCACTTCTTGGATCAAACGATCACTGACCCAGTTCCATTCCTCAAATGCAAAAGAGCGACGAAGTCCTGGTGCCATCTTTCGAGCAATCATGACAGCCTCGATACAGAAAGTCCCCGAACCACAGGTCGGATCAATCAAAGGCTTGTCTGGATACCAGTTAGAAAGTTGCAAAATGGCTGCCGCCATATTTTCCTTGATAGGAGCGCCACCCTTTTCGGTACGATAACCTCGTTTAAAGAGGCTATATCCTGTCGTATCAATCATGACAGTTGCCACATCCTTTAGAATAGAAACCTCAATCTTAAACTCTGGGCCATTCTCCATCAGAGGAACACCTTCTGGACGAGCATAGTGTTTCTGCAATTTCTTGACAACAGCTTTCTTAGAAATTGCCTGTACACTTGGTTCATTGTGAAGTTTGGACTTAACACATTTGGCTTTTGAAATCGGGAACCGAGCTCCGAGTGGTAAATAATTTTCCCAATCTAAAGCGAAAACTCCCTGAAACAGTTCCTCAAAAGTCTTAGCTGGAAAGGTTCCTACGATAATTTTGATACGATCTGCTGCCCGAAGCCAGAGGTTGGTTTCGATAATAGCTCTCACGTCTCCTTGAAAACGCACACGTCCATTTTCAACTTGACAATCGTAGCCCAACTCTCGCACTTCTCTTCCCACGACAGCTTCCAAACCAGCTGCCACAGTTGCAATTAAATTAAATTCTTTTTTCATTTTACAGTCTTACAAGACCTTTCTATATGTCCACTTTAAAAAATGAGGTTGAGAAAATTTCTCAGCCCCAACCTATATGCAATTTTCTATAAGCCATGTTTTGTTCCAGAAGTGACTAGGACCACTTCTTTCGATAATCATCTGTCTACCACTAACAGCTCTAGCTGATAGCAGTCAGAGTACTACGTTCGTTTCCGTGCACTCCATGCCCCGACCAAAATTTGGGTTGCTAGCTTGAGGGGTTTACCGCGTTCCACTCTCTCTGTTTCCAGAAAGACTCCGTCACTGTGGCACTTTCAAGCCTACTCTGACCTATCCAAGGACTTAGCCATTTCAACTGCCGTAACGATTTCTCGTCCCTAGGCTTATGGTTTCGCCTAGCACAAACACTACAGGCATCACAGCCTGTGCTAGCATGGACTTTCCTCATGAAAAGAAATTCTCTTCACGCGATTATCCAAAAATTGCACTTTTTAAATAAGCTCTTAAAATCCTGAGTTATCTAAAATTTGTTTACCAAACACTTCTTTTTCAAGACGATTCAAACGTTTTAAAATATCAAAGTTCGTCATAGAACTTGTTGTTGTAGCTTCAAGAGGTTCTGTTTGAACTGGTGAAGGTTTTGGTTTATGAGCTAATTCTTCCTTCAAATCAGCAATTTCCTGACGAAGTGACTTGACCAAGGCAGCATAGGTTTCATAGTCCTTGATGACATCGTCTAAAAACTCATCAACTTCTACCTTACTATAGCCACGGACCTCACGTCCAAACTCTTGTTCAAAAATATCTTTCGCCGAAAAAATAATACCTGCCATGTCTCTCTCCATTCTCAGTTGCTAGTATTATTATATAAAAAAAGACAAACAAAAATCAAGGTCAAAGCTTCAATTTTCGGAAAAATTTTCTGCAAGTTCATTTAGCTGATCAAATGTTAGTCTCTTTATAAAATAGTCTTCCTGCTCTTTCATCATTTGGTAAATATAAGCTAGTCTCGTTTCATTTTCCTCATCATAAAAAAGATAAGAACTATTCGTATTTTCCAGTAAAAACTGCTGGTAATCTCTTAACTGCCCCTTGTGTTCATAACGAGGATAAGCATATTTGACAAAGTCTACCTGCTTAAAGCGGCTCAGTTTCATCTGATTACCTTCATTCCAATTTTCCCCATGAGTTTCAAAAGCAAAAATGGTGGCCAAGTGGAAACCGTATTCGGTCTTCATTTCCTGAGCAACCTCTAAAACCCAATATTCAAAGCCCAAAGTTCCGGTAAATACAAGCCAAGTCACCCCATCTTCTGCCATAGCTTCTAAATCCCTACGTATCGCTTTTTTAATCAATTTAAGACGAGGATCCTTGTCCGAAAACAAACCCAAATCAAAAGCAGAATAGCCTAAAACCAAAGCTGTAGTCATTTTTAACCCTTTCTGTGTAAAATTATGGTATAATAGAGTGATGTTATTGTACCAATAAGGAGAATTATGGTCAACTATCCTCATAAAATTTCATCCCAAAAAAGACAAACATCGCTTTCTCAACCCCAAAATTTCGCAAATCGAGGAATGTCTTTTGAAAAGATGATTAATGCTACCAACGACTACTATTTGTCTCAGGGCTTGGCTGTTATACACAAGAAACCAACCCCTATTCAAATCGTACGAGTGGACTATCCACAACGAAGTCGTGCCAAGATTGTTGAAGCCTATTTTCGACAAGCTTCAACGACAGACTATTCTGGCGTTTATAAGGGATATTACATCGACTTTGAAGCCAAGGAAACAAAACAAAAACATGCGATTCCGATGAAAAATTTCCATCCACATCAGATTCAGCATATGGAACAAGTCCTTGCTCAACAAGGAATCTGCTTTGTCCTTCTTCACTTTTCTTCTCAGCAAGAAACCTACTTATTACCGGCATATGATTTGATTCGCTTCTATCATCAAGATAAGGGGCAAAAATCAATGCCACTTGGATACATACGAGAATACGGTTACCAGATAAAACTAGGAGCATTTCCACAAATTCCCTATCTCGATGTCATCAAAGAACATTTACTAGGTGGTAAACAAGATGAATAAATACATTCTTATGCGAATATTAAAGTATACTGGAATCTTTTTCCTAACTCTCTTTATCGCATTATTTCTATTGGGTGGGGGTGTTTTCCTCTATTTTGTAAGTAAAGCTCCAGCACTATCAGATAGTAAATTAGTTGCAACAACTTCGAGCAAGATTTACGACAATAATAACGAACTCATTGCCGATCTGGGCTCTGAACGCCGAGTAAACGCTCAGGCCAACGAAATTCCTACTGATTTAGTCAAAGCCATCGTGTCTATCGAGGACCATCGCTTCTTTGACCACAGAGGGGTAGATACGATTCGGATCATGGGGGCCTTCTTACGTAACTTACAAAGCAACTCTTTACAAGGAGGGTCAACCTTAACCCAGCAGTTGATTAAGTTAACCTATTTCTCAACATCAACTTCGGATCAAAATATCTCCCGAAAAGCACAAGAGGCATGGTTAGCTGTCCAATTGGAACAAAAAGCTACCAAACAAGAAATCCTTACCTACTACATCAATAAGGTCTATATGTCAAATGGTAACTATGGTATGCAGACAGCAGCCCAAAATTACTACGGAAAAGACTTAAAAGACCTCTCTCTACCTCAATTAGCTTTGCTAGCAGGTATGCCTCAGGCACCAAACCAATACGATCCTTACTCTCATCCAGATGCAGCGTTGGACCGTCGTAATTTGGTTCTTTCAGAAATGAGAGGACAAGATTACATTAGTGCTGAACAATATGAAAAAGCTATCAACACACCTATCACTGATGGTTTACAAAGTCTTAAGTCAGCTGCTACTTATCCAGCGTATATGGATAACTATCTAAAAGAGGTTATTGAACAAGTAGAGCACGAAACGGGATATAATCTTCTTACTACTGGAATGGAAGTCTACACCAATGTAGACAAGGACATTCAACAAAGACTTTGGGATATTTACAATACAGATGAATATGTCTCTTATCCAGATGATGACCTTCAAGTAGCCTCAACTATCGTAGATACTTCCAATGGTAAAGTCATCGCCCAACTTGGAGCTCGTCACCAAGCAAGCAATGTTTCATTCGGTACTAACCAAGCTGTGGAAACCAACCGTGACTGGGGATCAACCATGAAGCCAATCACTGATTATGCCCCAGCCTTAGAATACGGTGTATATGATTCAACTGCAGCTACTGTCCACGATATTCCTTATAACTATCCTGGAACAAGTACCCCTCTCTACAACTGGGATAGAGCATATTTTGGTAACATTACTCTGCAATATGCCCTTCAACAATCTCGTAACGTACCTGCTGTTGAAACACTAAACAAGGTTGGTTTAGATAGAGCTAAAAACTTCCTAAATGGTTTAGGCATCGACTATCCTGTAATGCACTATTCAAATGCTATTTCAAGTAATACAACTGAATCTGGTAAACAGTACGGTGCAAGCAGTGAGAAAATGGCTGCGGCTTACGCTGCATTCGCTAATGGCGGTATCTACCACAAACCAATGTACATCAATAAAATCGTCTTTAGTGATGGTAGTGAAAAAGAATTTTCTGACGCTGGTACAAGAGCTATGAAAGAGTCTACTGCCTACATGATGACAGAAATGATGAAAACAGTCTTGACATCTGGAATAGGTTACAACGCCTATCTGCCTGGAATTCCTCAAGCAGGTAAAACAGGTACTTCTAACTACACAGATGATGAAATTGAAAAACACATCAAGAACACTGGCTATGTAGCTCCAGATGAAATGTTTGTTGGTTATACTCGTAAGTATTCTATGGCCGTTTGGACAGGTTATACCAACCGTCTCACTCCTATTGTAGGTGATGGCCTCACAGTTGCTGCTAGAGTCTATCGTAGCATGATGAGCTACCTTGCTCAAAATAACCATCCTGGAGATTGGACAATGCCTGAGGGACTATATAGAAACGGGCAGTTCGTATTCCTAAACGGAGCAAGAAATACATGGAGTACTCCTGATACACAACAAACACAATCAGATGTAGAGAATCCCTCTACAACAACTGAAAGTTCAACTACCCAAGTAACACCTACTCCTGGTCAACAATCAAATAATCCTGCTCCAACAAATCCAAATCAGGGACAACCTGGCCAACAAATCCAACAGCAACCACAGGCCCCTCAAGTTCAACAACAACCACAACAGTAAACGAAAATCCTGAGAACTAGAAATTCTCAGGATTTTTATATAGTAGATTGAAATAAAATGTGAACAAATTGATTGGGAAATTCAAACTCTACTCTTCGAAAATCTCTTCAAACCACGTCAGCTTCACCTTGCTATATATATATATATATGTGTGTGTGAGTGACTTCGTCAGTCTTATCTACAACCTCAAAACAGTTTTTTGAGCAGTCTGCGACTGGATTTCTAGTTTGCTCTTTGATTTTCATTGAGTATAATTTCTAACAATGTTCTAGAAACAATGGTGTAGTATTGTAGACTCAATAGGCTGTATTATTCTAGATTCAACTCCCTCTACTAGAAAGACATATAAAGGAGTCGGCTACAAACCAAACTCCCTTACCTTTATTTCACATGTTTCACAAGGTCTTCTTGCGCTTTTTTATTGGATTCTTCTTTTTCTTTCATCCATTTTTCTTGGGCTTTTTGGTATTCCTCTACAGTGACTGCCTTGTCTTGAAGTTCCAAGTATTTGTATAGGAGCGGATCGCTTGTCCCCTTGTTACCAGAGAAGGCAAACGGCATCGTAAATGGTACCATCTTAGACAAGATTGGGCGACCAGTAAGTGTTGTTGTTGGGATAATCAAGGCACTATCTGTCAACCAAGCTTGTGCAGCTGCGTATTTATCATAACGTTTTGCTACGTCTGTTGTCTCATTTCCAGCTTCAGTTACTAATTTCTCATAGTCGTTTAGACCAACAGTTTTAGCTGCAGCATTATCTGTACCAGCATCAAAGCCAAGGTAGGTTTTAGTGTTTTCACCAGCTGATGGTTTGATAATATCGAGGTAAGTTGATGGATCGGCAAAGTCAGGACTCCAACCAACATTATCTGAAATATCCCAATCTTCCCCAGCTGCTGTCTCAGCAAAGTAGGTAATATTCAAGACTTCATCTTTTTGTAATTGTTGAATATCAATTACGACATTATCTGCACCCAAGGTTTCTTCAACCGATTGTTTAAAAGACTGTACGCGTTGAACTTTTGTAGTTGCTGTCTGGTCAACTGGCATATCCAAATGAATTGGGAAGGTCACGCCTTCTGCCTGTAAAGCTGACTTAGCCTTCGCAAATTCAGCCTTAGCCTTGTCTGGATTGTAAAGACCATCTTGGGCATCGGCAAGATTAACATCCTTCCATTCATCTCCATAAGTTACTAATTTTTCCTTGACCATATCGCCAAAGTTTTTACCATCTGATTGAACAAATGTTGGTGGAACAAAGAGATTACGCAAGATTTTGCTGGCACCACTAGCACCGTTCACTTGTGAAGCATAGGCTGTACGGTCAAAACCAAAGGCAATAGCCTGACGGAAATCCTTGTTTAAGAGAGCCTTTTTGGTAGAAGTCTTTTGTTCGTCGCTGGTCTTAGATGTGTGTTTATAAGATTGACGGTCAATATTTGTCCCTACTAAATAAGTCGTAGAGTCTTGTTGAGTATAAACGATATTGTCTTTCATACTCTTCTCAAGCTCTGCAAAACTTGCATTTGTTGGATAAAGTCTAGCTGCTGTAAAGCTTCCATCCTTAAAATTCTCTGCTGGTTTGCTGGTGTCTTGACCATCCCAGAATGACAATTTGATCTTGTCAACATGAACATTGTCCTTATCCCAGTAGTTCGGATTTTTCGCAAATTCAACGGAAGATTTAGCCACAATAGATTTCAACAAATAAGGACCATTGTACAAGATACTGCTTGGATCCGTAGCTTTGGCAAAATCATCCCCTTTTGAGTTCAAAAACTCTTCATTAACTGGTGCCAAGACACCCATTGTTGTTTTAGAATTCCAAAAACTTTCAGGTTTGTTCAATGTGTATTGAACTGTTTGATCATCAAGCGCTTTAATCCCAACTTGAGAAAAATCTTTATTTTCCCCTTTAGCGTAGGCATCCAAACCTTTAATCGAATCCTGTACCAAGTAAAGGGCTTGTGATTTCTTATCTGTTGCATATTTAAGACCTGTCACAAAGTCCTGTGCCTTAACAGGAGCATACTCTTCTCCCTCAGATGTGTACCACTTGGCATCCTCACGAATCTTATAAGTATAAGTCAAGCCATCCTTAGAAACCGACCAGTCTTCTGCCAATGAAGGAACAAGGTTCCCATATTTATCATTTTCAAGCAAGCCATCAATGACGTTACTAGTAATATTTGAAGTAGCTGCCTTACTGGTTGTCAAATAGTTAAGATTATCTGGGTCTGTCTCGTAGGTAAATGCGAAGGTCTGCTCACCTTTAGCGCCTGAGCCCCCTGAACAAGCAGCTAAAACACCCGCTGCTAATAAAGTCACTCCCGCAAGAGCCAATACTTTTCTTGTTTTCATAGTCTTCTCCTTTGTTTTTTTATTCATTATAGACCCTTTTTCATGTTCTGTCAATAGAATTTTCTGAATTTTAGAAAATTATTTTTTAAACAACAACTTTGCAAAAATATGAATAATATCAAAAAATCCCTCAACTACATTACATAGTCAAGGAATTTTTTATACTATTTCTAAATAATAACTGGGAGTCAGTTTTACTTGTTTAATCTAACTCATTTCTCACACACTGTAAGGCTGCTCCAATTACTTGGTGCATATCGTAATAACGATAGTGTCCTAAACGGCCACCAAAGATAACATTGCCTTGCTCATAAGCCAATTTTTTATATGATTTATATAAATGATTATTACGATCATTATTTACTGGATAATAAGGCTCATCACCTTTTTCCCATGTTTTAGAATATTCTTTAGTAATGATAGTCTTTGCTTGATTTCCAAACTCAAAATGTTTGTGTTCAATAATGCGAGTATATGGGGTATCAGCATCTGTATAGTTGACAACTGCATTTCCTTGGTAATTCTCCATATCCAAGGTCTCGTTTTGAAAACGAAGACTACGGTACTCTAGTTCACCCAACTCATAGTCGAAGAATTCATCAATCATACCCGTAAAGACAATCTTAGGAAAATCTTTCAGATATTGCTCTTTATTCGCGAAGAAATCAACATTTGTTTCTACATCAATGCTTTCATGATCCAACATTTTTTCAACTATTTGAGTATATCCACCAATCGGAATCCCTTGATAGGTATCGTTAAAATAGTTGTTATCGTAGGTCAGGCGTACTGGCAAACGGCGAATGATGAAGGCTGGAAGTTCCGTAGTTGGCTTGCCCCACTGTTTCTCTGTATAGTCTTTGATTAATTTTTCGTAGATGTCTGTACCTACAAGAGAGATCGCCTGTTCTTCCAAATTTTCAGGAGTTTTGCCATTTAAAACAGCACGTTGCTCATCAATCTTCGCTTGTGCTTCTGCTGGCGTTACAACTCCCCAGAGTTTATTGAAAGTATTCATATTAAAAGGAAGGTTATAAATCTCTCCCTTATAGTTTGCAACAGGAGAATTTGTGTAACGGTTAAACTCTGCAAACTGATTTACATAATCCCAAATCTCCTTATCAGAAGTATGGAAGATATGAGCACCATACTGATGAACTTGAATTCCTTCCTCTTCACGAGTATAGATATTACCCGCGATATGATTTCGTTTTTCAATGACTTTTACTTTTTTTCCTTTTAAGGCTACTTCATGGGCAAAGACTGCACCAAAGAGACCAGCACCAACAACAAGATAATCGTACATCTTATGCTCCTTTGGAGTTTATTATCTGCCTCTTTTATTAGACTAGAAAATCATTCCACTACTTATCTCACTTCTTGTTTGTAAAATTCTTTCAAGGCATCTTGCCAAGTTGGAATGACAAATCCAGTAGCTTTAGCTTTAGTCAGGCTCATCGTTGAGTTTAGGGGGCGTTTAGCTTTTGCTGGAAATTGACTGGAATCTACTGGCTTGATTTCCACATCTGTATCTTTCAAAATTTCAACTGCAAAATCATACCAAGTCGTGTCTTCTGTCGCATCATTTGACAAATGATAATAACCAAATTCCTTGCGATTTTCAGCTAGGTAGGTCATGAACTCAGCCAAGGTACGAGTCCAAGTCGGACGACCGTGCTGGTCATTTACAACTGTTAAAGTCTTATGATTTTTCGCAAGATTTTGCATGGTAAAAACGAAGTTTTTGCCATAATTTCCAAATACCCATGCAGTACGGATAATATAGAAATTAGACACATACTTCTCAACTAATTCTTCTCCCATACGCTTAGTGCGTCCATATTCTGTCTGTGGATCTGGTCGGTCATCAACTTCCCACTCTTGTCCAACTGGTTTCTTACCGTCAAAGACATAGTCGGTAGAAATATAAACTAAAGTCGCACCATGCTTTTCAGATGCTTTTGCGACATTTTCTGTCCCCGTCACATTGATGGCAAAATCCAATTCTTTCCCTTCATCCTCTGCTGCATCAACAGCTGTGTAGGCTGCACAGTGGTAGACTAAAGTTGGTTTCACCTCTTCAAAAACCTTCTCAACCATTTCTGCATTGGTAATGTCCATCTCAGCCACATCTACTGCCACATATTCTTCATTACGTTCATCTAATAAATAACGAAGTTCAGTTCCTAATTGGCCTTTTGCTCCTGTAATTAAAATCATCTATAGCCCTTTCTAATATGTAACCCTTTCCAATATAGCAATAAAAAGCAGTTATTTCCTGCTTTTTATAATGTAATAATCTCCTGAGTCTTAGCATAATTGGCTTCAACAGCTTCTTTCTCTGCTTTCCACCATTCTTGATTATCTGCATACCACTTGATTGTTTCCTTGAGTCCAGCTTCAAAGTTAGTAAATTCTGGTCTCCAACCTAATTCATCACGGAGTTTACTTGCATCAATCGCATAACGAAGATCATGTCCTGCACGGTCAGTCACATGATCATAGGCATCCGCAGCTTGTCCCATTTCCTTAAGGATAAGTTCCAAAACTTCCTTGTTGTTCTTCTCGCCATCAGCACCAATCAAGTAGGTTTCACCGATTTGACCTTTTGTTAAGATTGTCCAAACACCTGAAGAATGGTCATTGGTATGAATCCAATCACGAACGTTCTTTCCTTCACCATACAGTTTTGGCTTAATTCCACTTAGGATGTTGGTAATCTGACGTGGGATAAATTTTTCGATGTGTTGATAAGGACCATAGTTATTTGAACAGTTAGAAATCGTTGCTTTGACTCCAAAAGAACGCACCCAGGCTTTGACAATCAAGTCTGAGGCAGCCTTGGTTGATGAGTACGGAGAACTTGGATTGTATTTTGTTTCAGCAGTAAATTTCTCACCTGGACCTTCACCATGACCTGGTAAATCCTCACGTAGAGGGAGATCCCCATAAACTTCATCTGTCGATACATGGTGGAAACGAATATCGTATTTACGTGTAGCTTCCAAAAGAGTATAGGTTCCGATAAAGTTAGTATGAATAAATGGCGATGGATCATTGAGTGAATTATCATTGTGACTCTCAGCAGCATAGTGAACAATAGCATCTGCTTGAGCTGCCAACTTGTCTACCAACTCTGCATCCGCAATGTCCCCAACAACTAACTCAACACGATCACCTAAAATTTCCTCAATATTAGCGCGGTTCCCAGCATAAGTCAACTTGTCTAATACTGTCACGTGAACATCTGGAAAGTTCTCGTAAACATAATGGACAAAGTTAGAACCGATAAAACCAGCTCCACCTGTCACGATAATATTTTTGTATTCAGTCATTTATTTTCTTTTCTCCAATCTGTGAATAATACTCTGAAATTCTATCAAAAAATATTATCCCAATAAATGTTAATTCCATCGAAATCATCATACTAGTTACTATGTAACATACAAAGTTCCATACTAAAACCATAAAGTATCTAAATATATCATTAATACTTATTATCAAATAATCTTCTTGAGGAAAATCAAGCTCTTTATTCAAGAATTTGAAAAAATCAGGAACTTTATTAAATAAATAATAAAAAACAGAAAGTAATAATAACAAAACAATTGGAATTATAAGAAAGAATATTTTCTCCCCCTTACTCTTTTTATTAAAAATTCCCTTCCAATTATCAAAAATTTTTTCATTCCCAAACATTCCTATAAAAGTAATCAAAAATGCTGAGACACCGATTGATAAACATTCCAAAAATTGAAATGTATTTCCTGAATTAACTCCCCCTTTTATTGTCGCAACTAGAGACAAGAGGATAATTGATAATCCTAAATGTAATTGTATTTTTTTTGATTCTCTAGATTCTAAAAATTCCTTCATACTTTACAAATCTTCTTTTTTTAAAGGTTTTACATCCTTAAGTAGTGGATGATTTTTATCTGCTTCTGAAACCTCTGCTTCTGAAAGATTTTCCCATTCGATGCCAAGACTTGGATCAGCGTAGTTCACAAAGGCATACTTGGGTTTGAGTTCAAGAGCCCAGTAATCATTGACCAGATAACTATAAGAAACTGTATCTGATAGAACTTGAAAGCCATTGGCCACGCCTCGAGGAACAAAAATTCCCTTGCTTGCATCAATTACTGTCTGATAGGTATTCCCAAAGGTTTCACCCTCGCGTAGATCAACCCAAGACCCCAGAACTTTCCCTCCGTCTGCTACAGAGATGTACTTATCCCAAGGTTCTGCGTGGAGGCCACGAAGGACATTTTTGCGTGAGAAGGATACATTGTTTTGTAATTTCCCTTCTGCAAAGAAAGACTCTGGAAATCCAAGTGGGAGCATTTTTTCCTTTTGGAAATTTTCTTTAAACCAGCCACGATTATCGCCATGAACAGGGATATCAAATTCCAACATGCCTGGAATAGCCTCAACCTTGCGTGCTGCAAGCCTCTTGCCGAAAAATTCATCTGTCATCTATGCTTCTCCTATCAAACGGAGCAGATACTGCCCGTATTCATTTTTCTTAAGCGGTTGAGCTAAGGCCAAAACATCTTCGCGACTGATATAGCCCATGCGGTAAGCAATTTCTTCCAAGTTTGCTACCTGAACATTTTGCATACGTTGCACTGTCTCGATGTACTGTGAAGCCTCTAATAAACTTTCATGAGTTCCAGTATCCAGCCAAGCAAAGCCACGTCCCATAAGCTCAACGGATAAATCTCCACGATTCAGATAAGCCTTGTTAACGTCTGTAATTTCCAATTCACCACGAGGGCTTGGTTTTATACTTTTAGAAATTTCTACTACATCATTATCATAGAAATAGAGACCTGTAACTGCATAATTTGAACGTGGATGCTCTGGCTTTTCTTCGATAGAAATAGCGTTCATATCCTTGTCAAACTCAACAACACCAAAGCGTTCTGGATCCTTCACATGATAGCCAAAGACAGTTGCTCCTGACTCCTTACTAGCTGCCTTTTGTAGCATCTTAGAAAGGCCAGGCCCGTGGTAGATATTGTCACCTAAGATTAGCGCAACGCTATCACCACCAATAAACTCTTCCCCAATGATAAAAGCTTGTGCCAAACCATCTGGACTTGGTTGCTCTGCATAAGAAAGTTTAATCCCAAACTCAGATCCGTCTTGAAGAAGCTCTTGGAATCGATGTAAATCTTGTGGAGTTGAAATAATCAAAATATCCCTAATCCCAGCCAACATCAATGTTGAAAGTGGGTAGTAAATCATCGGTTTATCATAAACCGGCATAAGTTGTTTTGATGCAGCTCGGGTCAAAGGATATAAACGTGTCCCCGAACCACCTGCTAGAATAATACCTTTCATAGTAGGGTACCTTTCTTTGTTGTTTTAGAGTCAATTACTATTAATTATGTACTGCTCCAAAAGGAAAATAATCATCACATTTTTTCAAATTATTATCTAAAAAAATACAGAAAAACTCTTCTTTATCTATAAAAATTCACTTATTTCATATTATATTTAGCATAAAATGAAATAAGCGAATTCTACTTTGTTTGTATACAATTAAAAATCAATTCCTAAGGATATTTCAAATAACTGTGTAAAAAACATAATTTCACCATTTCTTAGTTTTTCAATGCTAAATTACATAGTAACCGGAGAGCTATTAGAAATCTCTAACTTCCTCGTCGTAAAAAAATGACAATGAGATACTTATTGATTTCAATTCATTAACAAAATGTGAACTAGACAAGTGAGTTCGTCTCCTTAACAAACACTTCCAAGCGATTACTTTCCTCATTCAGTTGTCTTAATCTACGACTTACATCATCAGATAAGTCATACTCACCATTTAAAATGGATAAAATATGTTGTTTTTCTTCATCAGTATTCTCTTCAATAAGTACATCTTTAAAAAATACTGCCATCATTATCACCTCACTGCAATTGTTAAAGTGTTGTTACTTCATTCTATCAAACATAGGGCGCAAAAACAAGGCAAAAATCCAATAGATTGGCTATCTCTCGACTATCAAGTAAGACATTTCCATCAAATACGTTCAATTTTATTCCTCTTCTATTAAGAATTGATTATTTTATTAAAAATATACAATTCAGTTTTTCCGCCAAACTATTTTATCCACTATCCCTGTATAGCTCTGTATTATCTTAACAACTTTAGTAGAGACATTTTCCTCAACATAGTCTGGTACAGGTAAGCCAAAATCCTCATCTTCTGCCAAGCTAACAGCAGTTTCAACTGCTTGAAGAAGAGAATTTTCATCAATACCTGCCAAAATAAATCCTGCCTTATCTAGGGACTCAGGACGTTCTGTACTTGTACGAATACATACAGCAGGAAAAGGATAACCTTGACTAGTAAAGAAACTACTTTCTTCTGGTAAAGTTCCCGAATCAGATACTACAACAAACGCATTCATCTGTAAACAATTATAATCATGGAATCCTAGTGGCTCATGCTGAATCACACGTTTATCTAGTTCAAAACCGCTCTCTTTTAGCCTTTTCTTAGATCGAGGATGGCAAGAATACAAGATTGGCATATTATACTTTTCAGCTAATTTATTAATTGCCGTAAAGAGAGAGAGAAAATTTTTATCTGTATCAATATTTTCCTCACGGTGAGCTGAAAGTAGAATATAACCTCCTTTTTTCAATCCCAAACGTTCATGGATATCTGAAGACTCAATGGCAGATAAATTTTTATGTAACACTTCTGCCATAGGAGAACCAGTTACGTACGTGCGCTCTTTAGGTAAACCACACTCATGTAAATACTTACGAGCATGTTCAGAATATGCCAAGTTAACATCTGAAATAATATCAACAATCCTACGATTAGTCTCTTCCGGTAGACACTCATCCTTACAGCGATTGCCAGCCTCCATATGAAAAATTGGAATATGTAAACGTTTGGCAGCAATAGCGGATAAACAAGAATTTGTATCCCCTAAAATCAATAAAGCATCTGGTTTAATTTGATTCATCAATTTGTAGGAAGTATTAATAATATTCCCTACAGTAGCACCAAGATCATCTCCGACAGCATCCATATATACATCTGGAGTGTCTAAACCTAAATCATCAAAGAAAATACCATTTAAATTATAATCATAGTTTTGTCCAGTATGTGCCAAAACAACATCAAAATACTTTCGACATTTAGTGATAACACTACTTAGACGTATAATCTCTGGACGTGTTCCCACAATAATCAATAACTTAAGTTTGCCATTATCTTTAAAGCGAATATCACTATAATCCGTCTTAATTTTCATTTATTTCTCCACTTGTTCAAAAAAAGTATCTGGATGGCTAGGATCAAATGACTCATTAGCCCACATTACAGTAACTAGATTTTCTGTATCGGAAAGATTAATAATATTATGTGCATAACCCGGTATCATATGTATGGCTTCAATCTTATCGCCCGACACTTCAAAGTTCAGAATAGGATATTCTTGTCCGTTTTCATCCAGCCCTATCCTACGCTCTTGTATTAAAGCACGACCAGAAACAACCATGAAAAATTCCCATTTAGAATGATGCCAATGTTGCCCTTTGGTAATGCCAGGTTTAGAAATATTGACAGAAAATTGACCCGCATTTTCTGTTTTTAATAGTTCCGTAAAACTACCTCGTTCATCTATATTCATTTTTAGAGGAAACTTAAACTTATCCACTGGTAAATAAGATAGGTAGGTAGAATACAATTTCTTTTCAAAAGATCCTTGAGGAATTTCAGGCATAACTAAACTATCTGGCTGTTTTTTAAATGTTTCTAACAGAGTAACAATCTTTCCTAAAGTTACATGATAAGTCGTTGGTACATAGCAGTAGTTTCCTGATGGGCTAGGTAAGATTTGTAATCCATCTAGATTACAACGATGAGGATTTCCTTCCAATGCAGTTAGACACTCTTGTATCAAATCATCAATATACAGCAACTCCAATTCTACACTTGGATCATTTACTTGAATAGGTAAATCATGGGCTAGATTATGACAGAAAGTTGCTACAGCAGAATTGTAGTTAGGACGGCACCACTTCCCATAAAGATTCGGGAAACGGTAAACTAAGACAGGTGCTCCCGTTTTCTTTCCATATTCAAAGAAGAGTTCTTCCCCTGCTAGCTTAGATTGCCCATATACAGAGTTCGCAAATCGGCCTTCTAAACTAGCTTGAGTAGAGCTCGAGAGTAGAACAGGACAAGTGTTTTCATACTTTTCTAAAATCTCTAATAATCTACTTGAAAAACCGTAATTTCCCTCCATAAATTCATCAGGGTTCTGTGGACGATTGACACCAGCTAAATGGAATACAAAATCGGCCTTCTTACAATATTCTTCTAATAAAATTGGATCTGTATCACGATCATACTGAAAAATCTCTCCAATCTCTAAATTAGGACGAGTTCTATCTCGCCCATCCTTCAAAGCTTCCAGAGTACAGATAAGATTTTTTCCTACAAATCCTTTCGCTCCTGTGATTAAAACATTTTTAATCATGCACCCTCCTTGTTTTATATGCTATTTTAATAATCAACTCTCTCGACAATACATGATACATTATATATCCTTGATAATTTAATGTATCTTAAAAGATTTTACATCTCTTCATCTGCTACCATATCACGAATTGCTGTCTGTATTTCATCTAATTCTAGCAACTTTCTTTTAACTTGCTCTACATCCATCAAATCAGTATTATTACTATTGAATTCTGTCAACAAATTTCTATTCGTACTACCATCTTTGAAATACTTATCATAGTTAAGATTACGATTATCACTAGGAACTCTATAAAAATCACCCAAATCAATTGCATTTGCACACTCTTCATTAGTTAGTAGTGTTTCATACATCTTTTCTCCGTGTCTAATACCTATAATCTTAATATCTTGTTTTGAGACAAAAATTTCTGATACAGCCTTAGCCAAAACTTCAATCGTACATGCTGGTGCTTTCTGAACTAGTATATCTCCAGATTTTCCTTCTTTAAATGCAAATAAAACTAAATCTACTGCTTCTTCCAATGTCATTACAAAACGTGTCATGCTAGGTTCAGTAATTGTAAGAGCATTTCCTTGCTTAATTTGCTCAATCCAAAGAGGAACTACAGATCCTCGGCTACATAGAACATTCCCATAGCGAGTCACACATATCTTTGTATGCTCAGGATTTACCGTCCGGGACTTAGCAACAGCAATCTTTTCCATCATAGCCTTGGATGTTCCCATAGCATTAACAGGATAAGCTGCCTTATCTGTAGAAAGACAGATAACTTGCTTTACACCAGCTTCGATAGCTGCAGTAAGAACATTCTCAGTTCCCAAAATATTAGTTTTTACCGCTTCTACAGGGAAAAATTCACAAGAAGGTACCTGTTTCAGAGCAGCAGCATGAAAAACATAATCCACACCATGCATAGCATTTTTTACCGAAGCCAAGTCCCGCACATCTCCGAGGTAAAAACGGATTTTCCCAGCTACTTCTGGTACTTTTACCTGAAACTCATGACGCATATCATCTTGTTTTTTTTCATCTCGCGAAAAGATACGAATCTCTGAGATATCTGTTTCTAAAAAACGCTTGAGAACCGCATTCCCAAATGAACCTGTCCCTCCTGTAATTAGGAGAGTTTTTCCTGTAAATTGTGACATATTATTTTCCACCTTTGGTCTTGTTTAAATCTTCTTTAATCTGTGTAGTAGAAATTTCTTCAGTACGAGGTAAATATACTACTTCTACACCCTCATCTTTCAAAAAATCAAACTTACCTTCCCAATCATCACCAATAACAAAGATATCAGCATAATATTTCTTTACATCTTCTCGTTTTTGTTCCCATGAAATCTCAGGAATCACCAGATCTACATAACGAATAGATTCAAGCAAAATTTTACGTTGTTGATAATCAAAATATGAAATCTTATCTTTTTGAAGATTAAATTCATCAGTAGATAGAGCTACTATTAAATAATCTCCTAAATCTTTAGCACGCTTCAATAAATTGATATGACCGTAATGAAGCAAATCAAAAGTCCCGTAAGTAATCACTCTCTTCATTTTTCTTCCTTTCCATATGTTCCTAAATCAATCAAATATGGTCTATGCCCAACACGTTCTTCTAAAGGTGGCAATTTCATGTACTCACCATAATGTGTAGTCAAGTATTGATGAAAATCACCAGGTAATAAAATTGTGATTTCCTCAAATTTATGTTCAATTAGGGGATATAGTGTTGTTTTTAAAACATATTCTACATTTCTTACTGGAAAATCTAAACAAGCAAATGCAGATTGATTTGTTCCATTATATAATCTAGAAAATTGATCAATTTTTTTTAGTATTAAACTTTTAGGAATTAATCTTAAGCTATAATGAATGCATCTCCTTAGAATAGCTTTTAAACCTTGAATCAAATTCTCAGGAGCCTTAGAAACTGTTGGTAACATCCTCATCACATATAACTTTTTATAAAACTGTACCGCTTTAAATTGTCTCTCATTTTCTGACTCATTATCTGGAACCTCATCAAATGGAAAAATATCTACATAAATACCACTTTGTGTTTTTAAATTCCTTTGAGCATACTCTAAGAACAAAGTCCCTTTTAACATTAGTTTACTGTAAGAATAGGGAGAATTTCTATCAGAGGATGGTGATTGTAAATAAAACTCTTCTCCTAAATACTGTTCAACTACTCTTAAAAAGTTATCATAATTCTCACGTGTCATACCAACATCAATATCGTCATCCCATGGTATAAATCCTTCATGACGTATTGCTCCAAGAGCACTTCCACCAATTAAAAAATACTCTATATTTTCTTTTTTACATATTCGAATAATTTCTTTTAATATTTTGAGTTCAAGCTTCTGAATCATATCTAATTCATCTGCGCTGTAATTAATCATTTAAATTTCCACTTTCTAAAGAAATAGCTATACCGTATTTCTTTATATTTTTATATTATAAACCACTCTCATAGTGTTTGCAAAGTACAGACATAAAGAATATAAAATCAGTTAAATAAATTTGGCAAAAGTGCCTCATAAAAATAAAGGACATTTTCTCTTAGATACCACCAAAAACAAGTAGCACCTAAAACTCCGAAAATAATATAAAGCCCATTCTTTAATTTTATAAATGATTGTTGCATAAATGGTTGTAAAGCTGCAATAGCTATAAAATTTAAAACAACAGTAAAAATTAAATAGCGAGTAAATGCTGTACTAAACATAATTAGGGGTAAAAAAATTGTACTAAAAAAGCTATGTTGATACACCAAGTTTATAAAATTGGTCACTTCCTGAGGGACATTTGAAACTGTTTTTGCAATCTTTTTGAGGTTAATACTAATTAGTAGGTTGAAAACATAGTAACTATCATACAATATAAAACCAAGACGAGTCGATTTCGCTGTATAATACATAACACGACTTTTAGTTGCCTCGCTCCCTAACAGTTCAAATATTTTAGTCAAGTAGCTAGAATTATTACCTACCAATAGATTTGTCACAATTAACACCGTAGATATAAATACCAATGCCCATAGCATCTTACTGGTATTTTTTTGTCTATAAAAAATAACAAATGGTAAGAAATAAATAATAGATCCATGAAATAGAAACGCTATGAACATCAATCCTATGAATATGAATCGATGATTTTGTGAAAGATAATAATGCGCTATAAGTGCTACACTAGCTGCTAAAAAGAATCTTAGAACTTCTAAAGTATAAAAGAAGTAAAAAAGAGATAACAATAAAATCAGAAGATTATAATTACAATGCAATTTTTTAGCAACAAAATAGAAACATGCTGAGGAGAATAGAAAAATACATGCTAAAAAAACTTGAAAAGAGATGGAGTGATGTGAAAACCAATCTGCAAAAAAATTATACGCATGGTCTGAAAAATACAGACTACTTTTTCCTACAGCATATCTTGCACGATAATGAGTTAAATCTGAAAATCCTTCTCGGATATTTCCTGCATAGATAAAAAACAAAACCAACCAAGATAAAAATGCTAGAAAATTTATACGTATCCTATTGACTACGACTAATAGATTTGTTAAAAAACTTATATAAAATAAAGCTGAAATCATCTACTTTTTTTGAATCCTTTCTTTACAAAATCTAATGCTTGAAAAACAAATACATCTCGTGTCAACAAGCTCAAGCCAAAGTAAACTACTATCCCAAGAACGATTTGCTTAATAGTTGTTCCATAATTTGCTGGATATCCTCTGAAGGGAACAATAATAATTATCCCCATTATCATAGAATAAATAAGATATTTAAATAATGACTTCAAAATAGGTAAAACAGGTATATCCTTTGACATTATATAGTATTGAACTATAACAGATGAAGTAAGTGATACTATAGTTGCTAAACAAACACCTACTACTCCAAACATTGGAGCAAGTAACAAATCTAATAGAATATTTAAAATTGCAGCTAAAGTATTAGAAAAGAATAATACTTTTGTTTTATTAACTGCAACAAAATACTGACTACCTGAGACTCCTAGTAAAGCATTGCCAACAGCAATAGGAGCAAGCCATTTAAGAGCATCTATAGATGGCATAAAACTTTCGCCTAAAAACCACGGAACAAAAGTATCTGCAATAGCATAAAGACCAATCGACAATGGAACAGCTAAGAACAAAGAAAATTCAGCTGCAGTTGTCAGATACTTTTTCATATTTTCTAACCGTCTATTACGAAATTCATTTGCTATTCGGGGCATCATAACAGAATTTAATACCACTATTAAAGAGAGTGGTATCTGTATAATCTTCTCTGCATTACTATAGTAAGAAACATTGCTGATTCCAGAACTTAAAGACCCTAGAACAATTTTATCAGCAGATAACATAATTTGCATGATGATACTTGGTAAAAATAGTTTGAGACTCCCTAAAATAATCTCCGTAAAACGATTAATATTTATCTTTGGTCTACTAATAAACATCCTTAGTTGACTATAAGCTGATAAATTGGCTACTAAAACAGAGAGACCATATATGAGCACATATAGAGCTAGATCTGTTTCGCTTTTTACAAATAAGAAGGTCGCTATCGTAAATAATAACTTAGCAATAATGTTTTTTAATACAACATACTGCATTTCCTCTAAGCCACGATAGAACCACGTACAATCAAGAATAGACCCAAAAAGCCAAATGGAAAAAAGTTGAAAATAAACTTGATAATTTGAATTTATGTTAGAAAAAATGTATAAGAAGAATAGTGAAAAAAATCCTAAAATAATCTGAATAGCCAAAATACTCCAAAATGTCTCTGATAGTTCCTCTTTATCATCTCTAGTATAGGCACATTCGCGATTTCCATAGTGACCGATACCTAGTAAACCTAAAGTATAAATCAAAGTAACGATTGAATTGGCATAATCGTAAATTCCCAACTGGTGTGCGCCCAATATTCTAGCAACATATGGAGTAATCAATAGTGGTAATATTAAAACTACCACTTGATAAATTAAGTTATATAGATAATTTTTAGAAATTTTACTCAAAACTCTTCTCTCTCATTATTTTTTTAAAAACACTAATATATCTGATATTAAATTGCGGAATGTAGGATAATAAGCATAATACTTCAATTGGAAATGAACTATTTGCATAAGAGTACCATCTTTTAAAATATCTCTACGTCTCTCAAGAACCATTGCCATATTTTCAAGTTGAGAAATTATTTTTATGTCTAAATATTCTTTACGAGCCACATCAAGTAAGAAAACTGCAATTTGATAACTAGTATCCACTTCAACAACTCGCCGTTCACGATTAAGAGATTGGTTAGGAGCAGAAGCACTTGTTTCGTGGCGACGAAAATGTATTAAGCGTTTTAAGTATAGATATAGAGTTCCTCTTATCATAGCTAGATTCCATAAAATATTATCATGGCCAAATCTATCTATATCATACTTTTCTAACAGAACTATTAACTCACGCTTAACTGCAAAAGTACATCCTGGTCTCATAACAGAAATACTCTTGTTTTTTAACGAAAACGGGACTACAGCACCATTATCTAACTCAACATCCCTAATCTTGACTTTATCATTTCTACCAAAATCGAGAATCTCATAGTTACTAGCCAATAGTTCTATTGACGGCGATTTATGAAACTCTTTTACCATCAGTGAAATTTTATCTTTATTCCAAATATCATCTTGATCACAAAGAAAAACTACATCTCCTGTTGTCTTTTGAAGCGCTTTTCTAAAGTTTTTTCTCCAACCTATATTAGATGAGTTTTTTATCAATACCCAATTATCGAGATGATACTTCTGAATATACATATTAAGTAAATCAACTGTATTATCTGTTGAACAATCATCAACAATAATAACTTCATCAGCCATTAAACTCTGAGTACGAAGCGATTCTAGCTGCTCTAGCAAATAATCAGCTCCATTATAAGTTGTCATTGCAATAGATATCCTCATTTTTCCTCCATAAATTTCAAATGCTCTTCAACCATTGTTTCAATAGTATAGTGTTTAATAGTAGATAAAGCGTTTTGAGATAATTGAACTCGTAATGAATCATCTTGTAATACTTGGCTTAACTTTTGAAAAATAGCTTTCCAGTCATCGACCCTATCAATAACATATCCATTATAACCATTCGAAACAAGTTCAATTGCAGCAACACATGCAGATGTAGAAATAACAGGAAGTCCCTGCGACATTGCCTCGTTTACAACAAGTCCCCAAACATCAGACTTTGTTGGTAAAACAAATATATCAGATAGCTTGTAGTATTGTTTCAGTTCAGATGTCTGTAAAAAATCAATAAAATGAAAACGGCTATCTTGTCCAATAAGATCAAGCAAGTATTGTTTGTATTCACTATCAGGACTTGCTCCTACAATCAAACATTGTACATTGTCTGATAAATTCTGAACAGCCTTGATTAAAACATCCACACCTTTACCAGGGATGATTCTACCAACAAATAAAATTGTTTTTTTAGTTGGACTGAATCCCAGTTTCTTTCTTAAAAATTGTTTTTCTTCCTCATCGACAATTTGATGTCGTATGTCTTTCTCTGATAAGGAAGTAAATGAATACCGATAAATATTTTCTTTATTCACATGATAATACGCTAAGAAATCATCACTGGACTGACTTGGGCTAAAATAATAGTAGGGTTTCGTAAGAATAAATTTTTTAAACTGGTATTTTAAAAAATTCTCGCTTTCTGGTATCTTACCGCCATCAATTTCTAATACAAACGGTATCTTAGAAAAAATACACTTTAAATAACCAAATAATTCTGTTCGATAAGAATAGTTAGTCAAAAAAATATAGTCATACTTTTCAGGAATTAAATACTGGAATATAGCTGAATTTAATTTCTTCTCATCAATATTACCTTCACTTAAAAAAATGGCGGTAAAATTTTTAAAAGTCTCACGATAATCAAATCTAATATCTTGAGCTCCTGTTGCTTCAAAAATAACAGTTAAATCTACAAATTTCCCAAGTTGATTATAGAAATCCACACGATAAGGCGATGGAATATTAGTTACAAATAATACTTTTTTCATGATTTATCTACAATTCTTTCATAAGTTTTTGTTAACTTATTAACCATATCAGACAGGTTATAACCCTTAGCAATAATTTTATCAACTGCCCCACTATCCCGTCCTTTGGTATCCAAAATCGTTTCACACCAATATTTAACTGTTTCATCCAATGATAAAAAACGTATATTGTCAGTTAAATTAATCTCACTTGGAAAATTATCAGAAACTACTAATGGTAAACCGTTGATTTGCATCTCTAGCACAGCTATACCAAAACCTTCAAAAAGAGATGGGAAAACACCTACATCAAATACATTAATCAATTTGTTTACATTAGAAGACTCACCTAAAAAACTAATCTTATCCAATATTCCTAATTGATTTGCTTGCTTTTTAATAATCTCTTCCAATTCTCCTTTACCGATCAGAACGAGATGAGCATCTTCTCTTTCATGTACAACTTCCACAAAAACTTTAAGAAGAAAATCATGATTTTTCTGATAATCAAATCGTCCTACATGACCAATAACAAACTTATTTTCTAAATTTAATTCCTTACGCAAATCTTTAGATAATTGTGGACTATAGATGAACTTTTGAACATCAATAGCATTAGGAATAACTTCAAAAGAGTGATTACCATACAACCACTCTCCTGCTTTTTCCGAACAAGCCCATAGATGAGTAGCATATTTCGGAATTTGCTTCTTGAATTGGTCATTCAAAAACCTCTTCAATAAACTTTTGTTTGTATAGTTTGTATTATGGCAATGTGAAATACGAATAGGAATATTACACTCTTTTGCAATAGATAAAATTGTACTATTTCCTGCATCAGCATGCGCATGAACTACATCATATTTTCCATTCAGCATAATTTGCTTAATTTGACGATAATTTTTTAAAGGATTCCTTCCTCTGGCAGGAACTCTAAAGATTTTACCTCCAAGATTTAAAATATCTTCATCGCGTACACCTTTGGACAATGTATGGACTAAAAAATCAATTTGAATGTTTTCAGAATGCATTTTTTCATAAACATTCATCATAAAGGTAGATACACCGCCTCTATCCATACTCCCGCCGTTAACGTATAAAATCTTTATCATATCAACTCCAGTTCCACTAGTATAAATTGAGTATATTTTCTACAAAATACTCTTTTGACAAATTAAAATTAGGATTCCTTTTACATTGACTCACTTCTTTTAGGGATCCTAGTATAGAAGTAACAGTTCTATCACTACACACTATACCGTACATATGTGTACTTTCTATACTCCCCCCAGTTGGGTAGCTCACAACTGGTGTCCCACAGGCAATAGCTTCTAAATTAGTTGTCGGATAATTATCCTGTGTTGTCGGGTTGATAAATACATCTGCCAACGTGTACCAAGCAGAAAGTTCTTCCACACTATCTGTTGTGGTCAGACCAATAATCTCTTTAGGAAGTTTATCCAATTGTTCTTTTGATAATCCTATCAAAACTAATTGTTGATAAGATTTTAGCTGTGTAGATAATTCTAATAGATCATCCAAGCCTTTACGCTGATCCCAGATAGAAGCCACACCAAGCAGTACCTGTTTGCCTTCTAAGCTAAATTTTTTTCTCAATTCCTGAGCCTCAAATAGCCTTGGTTTAAATATAGTAGTATCAATACCGTTATGAATAACTGTTACGGGATATTCTTTCAAAAATGAATTGCTTACCAAATTTGCCAACCACTCTGATGGTGTAATAAGTGTCAAGTTTGGAACACCTGTAAACAAATTTTTTTTACGTTCAAAATTTCTAGATGAAAAATCAATTAATGACTTTGGATAATCATTTTTTTGACTCGAATGATAGCACTGTCCAATTTCTTCACATTCTAAAGTATCAAAGTAAGCACCATGTCCAGTAAAAGCCCAACAATCATGCAAAGTCCATAAAATTTTCTTTCCGCAAGTTTTCAAATAGGAAAATAATTCTCCTACATGAATATAGTATCCATGTAAATTATGCAGATGAATAATATCCGGATCATATTCTTTCACCCAAGTGATAAATTTTCTAGTTGCTGCTCTACTTCCAAAACCAGCATTATCAAAAATTCTAGCTTGTAAGACATGCCTATTGACATCCACTCTAGAGCCTATTTTAACCGCGTAATCTCGATACTGTGTCGGCACATGCTCACGTCCATATCCAATCTTAACTTCATGCCCCTGCTTTGTTAAAGCGGTTGCGATATCCGTACAAATTCTTCCTGTACTCCTAATACCACAAACAGTATTAATCATCAAAATTTTCATGAGGAAAATTCCTCTCTCAAATACTTTTCCAACTGTGTCATAAACTGCTCTTTAGAAAAGTGCTTTTCATAGTAAGAACGAGCTTGCTTTCCTAACTCCTTTTGTTCCTCTATAGATAACATACTGAACTCACAAATATTTTGTGCTAATTGTTCCACATCTTGTTCAGAACTAACATAACCACAATTTGCTTCCTCTACGATGGTTTTAGTATCTCCTGAAATTGCACCTATAATTGGTTTTCCTGCTGCCATATAAGATTGTACCTTTCCAGGTATAGTACGAGAAACTATCGAGTCTCCTATTAAAGAAACTAACATAGCATCTGATTTTTTATAGAAGGTTGGCATTTCTTCCAAAGAACGTCTTCCATAGAAGGAAACATTCTTTAACTCCAATTCATGTGCTAATGCTTTCATACTTAGCAATTCCGTACCATCTCCAACAAAATGAAAATGAATTTTCTTGGGTAAATCGGTATTCTTTTCTATCAAACTGGCAGCTTTCAAAATAGTTTCCAAATTTTGTGCTTTACCAATATTACCAGCAAAAGTTAGGTCAACACTTTCTTTATTAACTCTCGATTCATCAGGGATAAAAAGATCTTCTGCATATTGTGGCAAATAAGTAATCTTTTGTTCTGTTATGTCAAATTGGTTCACAAAATGATTCTTAAATGATGGACTAGTGACAAATATATAATCACTAGCTCGGTAAACTTTTTTTGAGATAAATTTAAACAGTTTGAAAATCAAGCTATCTTGTTTTACTCCTCCTACAGTTAAACTATCTGGCCAAACATCCATACAATATAGAAACAAAGGCTTCTTATACTTATTTTTATAAGCCATACCAGCCCATGCCATCATAACTGGAGATGTTTGATTTACAAAAACACAATCAAATTCTGATCCATCTTTTGCTTTATACTGTCCGAGTAGAACTCCTATCGATGAACTAATAGCAAAACTAAAATAATTTAATATCCTATGTAAAGTATTTTTTCCTCTTGGAATTGTATAGGAACGAAAAACAGTAACTCCTTCTATAGTCTCTCGTCTATTTTGCCTATTCCTATAATCTGCATATATTTTACCTTCAGGATAATTAGGAACTCCTGTTAAAACAGTAACTTCATGACCTCTCTCAACAAGATCCTCACAAATATCTGATAATCTAAAAGGTTCGGGTCTATAATGTTGACTCACAAATAAAATTTTCATTTCACTATCTTAACTCTCTCGTTTACTCCCCTCTACAATTCCTTTTCGTTTCAATACATAAGGTATTGTTCTTACTATGCATTTTATGTCCATTATTAATGACCTATTCTTCACATAGTAACCATCCAATTTTGCTTTCATATCTGTAGACAGATTGTCTCTACCATTGATTTGCGCCCATCCAGTTAATCCTGGTAAAACATCATTTGCACCGTATTTTTCTCTTGCCTCTATTACATCACGTTCACTTACCACTACTGGTCGAGGACCCACAATGCTCATATCACCAACAAGAATATTACATAATTGAGGTAATTCATCTAGAGATGTTTTCCTTAAGAAAGCTCCCACTCTAGTGATCCACTGCTCTGGATTTTGTAAATCTCGAGTTGCCACATATTTTGGTGATTCCACTTTCATAGTCCGAAATTTAAAAACATAAAAAGTTTTCTTGTGAATTCCAAAACGTTTTTGTTTAAATATTACCGGTCCTTCTGAATCCAACTTAATCGCAATTGCAATTAGGATAAAAACTGGACAAAATAACGTTATCGCTATTAAAGATATAGATATATCTCCTAATCGTTTTAATATACTGTACATAAATTATCTCTCACTATAAATACAAAGTTCATCTTATTTCCATTTATCAAATTAAATTTTTCAGCCTATGAAAGCACAAAAACTCAATATATATTTGAACACTCAATAATTTTCAAAAATATAATTCTTTTATCCTCTATGTCAAATAAAACTTTTCTCCATCTAAAGAAAATTTATTTGTTTCAGTAATATATGAATTATCAATAATGTATTAGAAGGTTCAATTCAATTGTTCTTCCAAACAGATCTAATATTTAATTTGAAGAAATATCGGTCTCTGAAATTGCAATCAGTATATAAGCTAGTAAACTAACAGGTACATTCTATAAGATTACCATAGTTATATTGTAGAACCCCCGTCCTTCTATATGGACTCCCTAACCTCATTTTATCTTTTACCATAATTACCATAACCACCGTAAGAGCCATATTTTTCACGTTGAATATCAAATTTATTGAGAACGACACCTAAAAATGGTTTTCCTGTTTGTTCTAACTGGCTTTTCGCTTTTTGTACTTCTCTTCGTTTTGCAACTCCTGCCTCTACAACTAAAATAGATGCATCGCATTTTTGTACAACAATAGCTGCATCGATTACAACTCCAATTGGTGCCGTATCAACAATAATATAGTCAAAATATTTACGTAAGGTTTCAATCATAATTTCAAAGTTATCACTTTGAAGAAGAGCTGTTGGATTAGGAGAAGCCACTCCTGACTCGATGACAAACAAATTGTCAACATTTGTCTCACAAAGCCCATTTGACAAATCCTGAGTTCCAGCTAAATAGTCTGTCAAACCTGTAATTCTTTCTCTTGACTTAAATACTCCAGACATAACTGAATTCCGGATATCTGCATCAATCAAAAGAGTCTTATAGCCTGCACGCGCAAAAGCCCAAGCAATATTAGTAGAAGTTGTAGATTTCCCTTCACTAGGATCAACTGAGGTGACTGCAATAACTTTCAAGTTATTGCCGCTCAATTGTACATTTGTTCGTAAAGCATTATAATACTCTTCTGCTTTTTTTACAGTGTTAAGTTTCTGTTGTGATAATTCTAACTTTGCCATCTCTTCTCCCTTACTTTACTTTATCCAGATTTGGAATGACTCCAAGGAGTGAAATCTCCATAACATCTTCTATATCTTCTGGACGTTTTACACGATCATCAAATAGTTCAATCAATAGCACTACTACAATCACTAGGCTTGCTCCAAGACCTGCTCCAATCACAGTATTACGACGAATATTTGGTGATGATGGACCAATTGCTGGACGTGCTTCCTCAAGGGTTGTTACATCTGAAACACGAGTAATACTGATAATTTTTTGAGCAGCTACTTCTCTCAAAGAGTTAGCAATACGGCTTGCCTCTTCAGGAACTCGATCATTAACTGAAATAGACACAATACGGGTATCAACTGGTACTGTCACTTTAATTTTATTAGCCAAGCCTTTTGGCGTCAAATCTAGTTTCAAATCAGACACAACTTTCTCCAAAACATCCTGCGATAGGATAATTTCACGATAGTCTTTAACCAAGTATGATCCTGCCTGTAGGTCTTGATTGGTCAAACCAGATTTCTCTTCCTGATTCCGGCTAACTACATAAATCCGAGTCGTACTAGTAAATTCAGGTTTGATAACAAAAGTACTATAAGCAAAAGCAACTGAAGAAGTTATAATTGCCACCAATAAAATGACTAACTTTCTTTTCCATAAAGCTCTGAATAGTTGCAATACATCGATTTCCAAAGTGTTTTTATCCTTCATATTTTCTCCTAAATTAATTGATCCATTATAATTTTTCTGGGATTTTCCACAAAAAGTTCTTTCGCCTTTTTCGCTCCATATTTCTTAGCAATGATATCGTATGCCTGTTCCATATATGGAGGTCTAACATCTAAATTGTGCATGTCACTTGCGATTACATGAACTAAATCACGTTCCAAAAAATACCTCGCTCGTTTTTTCATAAATTTATATCTTTCTCCAAAGAACTTAGGTTTTAGAACATGATAGCTATTTATCTGAGTATAGCACCCCATATCAATCAGTTCACGAACACGTTTTTCATTATCCTCTAATGCATCGTAACGTTCAATATGAGCAATTACTGGCGTGATTCCCAACATCAAAATATTGCTCAATCCCGTATGAATCTCACGATAGGGAGTATGCATGCTAAACTCAATCAAAGCATAGCGGCTATCATTAAGGGTAGGAATTTCTTTTTTTTCTAGCTTTTCTAGAATATCCAGAGTATAGTATATCTCTGCGCCATAAGCAATGACTAAATCATCTGCTACTTCTTTTGCAATTTCACGAACCTTCATAAAATTTGTTGCAATCTTTTCTTCGGGAGTCTCAAACATTCCTTTTCGACGATGCGAAGTAGACACAATCATTCGAACTCCTTGATTATAAGCTTCCTTTAACAGTGCTTTACTTTCTTCTATTGACTTTGGTCCATCATCTACATCAAAAACGATATGCGAATGGATGTCTATCATTTTACCTACCCTCCATCACATCCTGTATAGCTGCTTTAACTGCAGCTAAACTACTATCATCTATTTCCATCATATAGAGGTTACTGTCTGGCATTGCATAAGAAGGAAGATCCATCCGACCTGTCCCTTTTAAATCTTGAGAATTTACTTTATAGTTCCCTCCACTTTCCAATTGAGTATTCACTAGATCCATCATCGTCTCAATCGGCATATTTGTCTGAAGGGAATCCTGCAAGCCTTGAAGGATATTGCTGTAGTTTTTTAAGGCCTCGGTTGAAGTCAGCTTCTGAATAATTGCTACAATAACCTTTTGTTGGTTTCGACCACGGTCACGATCTCCATCCGCTAATGAATACCGTTCACGAACAAAGCCAAGAGCTTGCTCGGAATTAAGGTGAACATTCCCGACTGGAAAATGGAACTTCCCATTTTGCAATGAAAACTCTTGTTCATTATCAACATCTACTCCACCCAACAAGTCAATTAATTTCAAAAATGATGTAAAGTTCAAACGAACATAATAATTAATATCTACACCATAAAGATTCTCGAGGGTGTGAATGGATGAGTCAACCCCGTATATACCAGCATGAGTCAATTTATCCTTTTGATTGTTACCACCATCAGCAATAGGAACATATGAATCTCGAGGAGTTGTTGTCAGAAGGATTCTCTTCGTATCCCTATTGACCGTCATCAAGATATTAACATCTGAGCGAGAAACTGAGCTAATGGCACCGTAAGTATCAATACCACTAACATAGATATTGAAAAAGCGATCTTTAGATACCTTAGGAGTCTCAACCTCTTTAGTCATCTTTTTAGTGTAAATTTTCTTGATTTTAGAAGCATAATCCGGATACTCTGCCTCAATAATATTCTCAAACACGCTATTTAAGACAATAGCTTTAGCTTCTCCAGAAATCAAACTTTTATAAGTTGACAAGTAAGAAGTACTTTTATCAACCGTCAAATCCTTATTTTGACTCGTCTTAATATCAGCGATTAACTTTTGAATATTCTCATTATCCGTCCCAGTTGGCCCTATAACACTAGATAATTGAGCAACATTATTGATATCACTATCCTTTAAAACTACAACACTGAGAGAATACTCTGAATAATTTGAAGTTGCATTAATATGGCTTGTAAATCCTACAAATTGTTGCAGAGCAAATACAGAAACTGAACTCACTAACACAGCAAGTGTTAAAAAGAAAATCGTGAACTTTTCTGCTTTTTTATAGATTATTAGTAGTGTAGCACTGACAGCAACCACCAAAGCAAAAACTGCGACCACTATATTAACGTGCCTGAAAGCAAGTATATTGTACTTAAAGATTAAGAACAATAAAAAACCAACTAACAATAAATAAATAGTCAACAAGACTATATTAACACTTCGCTTCACTTTCTGTGAACGTGATTTTTTAAAACGTCTACTCATGATTAACACCTATACATTTAATGCTACTATTATATCACTTTTTTACGATAAACTCTACATTTACGAGTTTATAGACATCCTTCGATATAGATTATTTGGACATCATAAGCACTGATACTATTCTAAAATCTCTTCAAAGCATATCAGTACCACCGTATCATAGTTATATGTTGCTGGGGACAATCTCAAAACAAGTCTTTGAGATTCTGTGTATATCTTCCTAGTTGCTCTTTGATTTTCATTGAGCATTAGACCATCAAAATCAATACAGCATTTCATTTACAATTCAACACAACTAGACAACTACTAGCCCGTACAGCAAAAAACAGCTCTATTAAGATGGCTTTATAAAAACCATCCAATAGAACCACTCATCATTATTTAACATGCTTTTCTGCTTCTTTTTGAGCTTTTTCGATTGCTTTTTTGCTTTCTTGCTCCCATTTAGTTTTGGCTTCTTCATACTGTTTAGTTGTAACAGTATCTTTTTGCAGTTTCATGTACTTGTAGTTATTTCCATCACCCTTGATACCAACCAATGAATAACCTCTTGTAAATGGTGTCACTTTAGTTACAGAAGCTGTACCACCATTTGACATAGCTGACATAAGGAGAGAGTTATCGATCATCCAAGCTTGAGCTTCAGCATACTTTTCATAACGCTTAGCTACATCTTTATTTTCACTATCTGCATCTTTAAGCATCTTAGTGTAGGTGTCAAGACCTAGGCTAGCAATTTTTGCTTTATCTTCCTTGGCATCTAGACCAAAAATCTTGAGGTAGAATCCATCCTCTGCATTGAAAGGATTGAGATAAGTTGATGGATCCTGATAGTCACCTACCCAGCCATCAAAGTTCAAATCGTAGTCTCGATCAGCTGGTGTTGGTGCCAAGAAGGCTACATTATTAAAATCATCTGTTGACAGTTGCTGAACATCAATGACAATATTATCAGCACCCAAAACTGATTCAAGGGTCTGCTTAACTGAGTTCATACCTGTCACAGCATTTTTATTCGTCTGATCAACTGCCACATCCAAGTGAATAGGGAAAGTCACACCCTGACTTGCCAATTCTTTTTTAGCTTCCGCAAATTTTGCTTGGGCTTTTTCTTTGTTGAAATAGGCATCCTGGGCATCTGCCAAGTTAATATCTGACCATTCTGTGCCATAGTTGACCAATTTAGAAGCGACTACTTCTCCAAAGGTCTTATCTCCAACTTGGACAAATGTTGGAGGCACCAAGGTGTTACGAAGAGTCTTGCTAGCAGCTTCTTCCCCATTTGACTGGGCAGAATAGGCTGTGCGGTCCAAGGCGAAGTTCACTGCTTGACGGAAGTTTTTGTTCAAGACAGCTGTCTCAGTTGACTTCTTCTGCTCATCTGTCGTTTTAGCAGTGTGATTGTAAGCCTTACGGTTGACGTTAAAATTAAAATACCAAGAAGTCTTGTCCTGCAAACTGTAAATGATATTATTCTTATATTTTTCCTTTGTCTTAGCAAAGTTTGAACTATTTGGATAAACACCTGCGATTGAATAAGCTCCGCTTTCAAAGTTACGGATAGTCAATTCTTGGTCTGAGCCGTCAAAATAAGCCAATTTCACGCGCTCAATCGATACTTTGTCATGATCATAGTAATGCGGATTTTTCACATACTCGATCGATGATTTTGATGTGAAATCTTTTAACAAATAAGGTCCGCTATAGAGAATACTATTTGGAGACAGGGTACCAAAATCTTTCCCTTTTGAGTTTAAAAACTCTTCGTTTACTGGGAAAAGAATACTATTGGTTGTTTTTGAGTTCCAGTAAGGTTCTGGGCGTGCCAAAGTATACTCAATAGTCTGGTCGTCGATGGCCTTCACCCCAACCTTAGAAAAGTCAGAATCCGCTCCTGTAATATAATCATTCAAGCCCTTGATCGAGTTTTGAATCAAGTCAATGGCCTGAGATTTATTATCCACTGCGTACTTGATCCCTGTCACAAAATCTTGTGCCTTAACTGGGGCGTATTCTTCACCGTCAGCCGTGAACCATTTGGCATCTTTTCTCAATTTATAGGTATAAGTCAGGCCGTCGTTCGAAACAGACCAGTCTTCTGCCAAAGACGGAACTAGGTTCCCATGATTGTCATTTTCAAGCAAACCATCCACTAGGTTGGTGATAATCGATGTATTGTCAGCGTAGTAGTCTAATAAGTAATTAAATGTAGTTGGATTTCCACTAAAGGTTGATGAGTAAGTTTTTGTATCTGAACCTGATTGTCCACAGGCAGCCAAAAGCAAGGCAGCCGCAAAAGTTAGGCCTGCACTAAGAACACGCTTTTTTGTATTCATCGTCTTTCTCCTTTATGTTAGTTTTTATAACATAAACTTATTTTACCAAAATAGCCCGGATTTGTAAAGTTAATTGAATTTTTAGAATGAAAGTTTATAAATGTAGGCATAAAAAAACAAAGAATTTCTGTCTTTCATACAGTCCTCCCTTGTTTTTATACGATTTCGATTTTAGATTTTTCTGTTCAGAAATATTTAGCCCAACTCCACACAGAAAGCATCCCATGGAGCTAAGATTTGTTTTTCAAAGACTTCTTGAGCCACAGTATTTTCAATCAAGACTGATTTAACTTTTCCTTCTACTGTTAAGTCTTGCTCTTCATTGGACAAGTTGGCCACAACTAGGAAACGACGATCACCATCTTTACGGATATAAGCAAAGACCTTGTCAGCTGTTTCCAATAGTTCAAAGTCAGCTCGAATCAGCCAACTATTCTCCTTACGGATTTGAACCAGTTTCTGATAAGTATAGAAAATAGAATCTGGATTTGCCAGCGCTTCTTGAACATTAATTGCTTGATAGTTTGGATTTACTGCCAACCAAGGTCGACCTGTCGAAAAACCGGCGTTTTTGCTCTCATCCCATTGCATAGGAGTACGGGCATTATCACGTCCGATAACACGGATACTATCCATAATTTCTTCCATCGGAACGCCTTTTTCAAGAGCTTCACGCGCATAATTGAGGGATTCAATATCTTCTACTTGATCTAGCGTTTCAAAGGGATAGTTGGTCATGCCAATTTCCTCACCTTGGTAGATATAAGGAGTTCCTCTCATGAGATGAAGTAAGATGGCAAAGGCTTTGGCAGATTTTTCGCGGTATTCTTGGTCATTTCCCCAGATTGAGACGATACGAGGGAGGTCATGATTGTTCCAGAAGAGCGAATTCCAGCCATCCTCAACTCCTAACTCTGTCTGCCATTTATTGAAAATTTCTTTCAACTTAGCGATATTCAGCTCTTTTTGATAGTGCCATTTAGGTTGCCCTTCCTGATACTGAAGACCGATATGTTCAAACTGGAAGACCATAGACAACTCTTGCCCCTTTGGATCAGAGTAAAACTTGGCAATATCTGGCGTTGCTCCCCAAGTCTCCCCTACTGTCAAGAGATCCTTATCTCCAAAGGTAGCCTGATTCATCTCCTTGAGATAAGGATGGAGCATAGGACCGTTATTGACTACTTTCTCGTCAGGAATTTTCCCAATCATATCAATAACATCCATACGGAAACCGCCAATCCCTTTATCAATCCAGAAATTCATCATCTCATAAATTTTCTGGCGAAGTTTTTCATTTTCCCAGTTGAGATCAGGTTGTTTCTTGCTGAAAAAGTGGAGATAGTATTGACCTGACTTTTCATCGTATTCCCAAGCTGATCCGCTAAAGATAGAATCTAGGTCGTTGGGCTCATCGCGCCAGATATAGTAGTCTCGCTCAGGGCTGTCGGGATTTTCACAGGCCTCGACAAACCAAGCATGTTCATCTGAGGTATGATTGACCACTAAGTCCATGATGATACGAATATCACGTTTTTTAGCTTCCGCGATCAGCTCATCCATATCCTCCATGGTTCCGAAAATAGCTGCAATCGCTTGATAATCAGCAATATCATAGCCATTATCATCCATAGGACTGTCATAAACTGGAGAAAGCCAAATCGCTGTGATTCCTAACTTGGCTAGATAGTCTAACTTACTGGTAATTCCTGGCAAATCGCCAATTCCATCTCCGTTGCTATCCATAAAACTCTTTGGATAGACTTGATAGACTACGGCATTGTGCCACCATTTTTCTTGCATTTTCTTACCTCATTATTTTAATAATCTACAGTCTATGATAGCGCTTTTCTGAGTTTTGTGCAAGCGTTTGCCTAATCTTTTTACTTCCTTTTTTAACTCCATAGTTTCCTAACTGCCAATTTTTTATTATAATAGAGGTCAGAGGTAAAAAAATGAAAAAACAAGCTTTTAGTTCTGAACAATATTTGAATCTACAGCGCGACCACATTTTGGAGCGCATTAACCAATTTGACGGCAAGCTCTACTTGGAGTTTGGTGGCAAAATGCTAGAAGATTTCCACGCTGCTCGTGTGCTTCCTGGCTATGAGCCTGACAACAAAATCAAGCTCTTGCAAGAGTTGAAAGAGCAGGTTGAGGTTGTGATTGCCATTAACGCTAGCAACATCGAGCATTCTAAAGCACGTGGTGACTTGGGCATTTCTTATGACCAAGAAGTTCTTCGTTTGATTGATAAATTCAATGAATTAGGGATTTTTGTCGGCTCAGTGGTCATTACACAATACGCTGGCCAACCCGCTGCAGATGCTTTCCGCAACCAACTTGAGAAAAACGGAATTGATTCCTATCTTCATTATCCAATAAAAGGATATCCGACGGATATGGATCACATCATTTCTCCAGAAGGCATGGGAAAAAATGACTACATCAAAACCAGTCGCAACCTGATTGTCGTAACCGCTCCTGGACCTGGTTCTGGAAAATTGGCAACCTGTATGTCCAATATGTACCACGACCAAATCAATGGTATCAAGTCTGGTTACGCTAAATTTGAAACCTTCCCAGTTTGGAATCTTCCCCTTCATCATCCAGTTAACTTGGCTTATGAAGCTGCCACAGCTGACCTTGATGATGTCAACATGATTGATCCTTTCCATCTTCAAACCTATGGAGAAACCACTGTCAACTACAACCGTGATATCGAAATCTTCCCAGTGCTCAAGCGCATGTTGGAACGTATCCTAGGAGAGTCTCCATACGCTTCTCCAACAGATATGGGAGTCAACATGGTTGGTTTCGCTATTACAGATAATGAGGCTGCTATCGAAGCCTCTAAACAAGAAATCATCCGTCGCTACTATCAAACTGTTCTTGATTTCAAAGCCGAAAAAGTTGGCGAAGCTGCTGTCAAGAAAATCGAGTTGCTTATGAATGACCTCGGCATCACACCTGCAGACCGTAAGGTTGCTGTCGTTGCCCGTCAAAAAGCTGAAGAAACTGGCGGACCAGCCCTAGCCCTTGAATTGCCAACTGGCGAAATCGTGACTGGTAAAAACTCAGAACTCTTTGGCCCTACAGCCGCTGCTCTTATCAACGCTATCAAGAAATCAGCTGATATTGCTAAAGAAGTGAAACTAATCGAACCAGAAGTTGTCAAGCCAATCCAAGGTCTTAAAATCGATCATCTAGGTAGCCGCAATCCACGCCTACATTCAAATGAAATTTTGATTGCACTGGCTATCACAGCTACGGAAAATCCTGATGCTGCCCGCGCTATGAAAGAACTTGGCAATCTCAAAGGAAGCGAAGCCCACTCAACCATCATCTTGACCGATGAAGACAAGAATGTCCTTCGTAAACTAGGTATCAACGTAACCTTTGACCCATACTACCAATACGACCGCTTGTATCGTAAGTAACGATTTCAACCTCTCCAGCCTCGGAGAGGTTTTCTCTCTGTCTCAGGAGCCAGCTTTATGATATAATAAAAAAAGAAAACTGAAAGGATATACCATGTCAAAAGAAGTTATTGTTGAAAGTTTTGAACTTGACCACACTATTGTTAAAGCACCCTATGTTCGCTTGATTGGGGAAGAAACCGGGCCAAAGGGAGACGTTATCTCCAACTTTGATATTCGCTTGGTGCAACCAAACGAAGACTCAATCCCTACTGCTGGACTTCACACTATCGAGCACCTCTTGGCAAAACTTATCCGTACCCGCATTGACGGTATGATTGACTGTTCACCATTTGGTTGCCGTACAGGCTTCCACATGATTATGTGGGGACGTCATACCAGTGCTGAAATTGCGGCTGTTATCAAGGATTCGCTCAAGGAAATCGCTGAAACCACTACTTGGGAAGATGTCCCTGGAACAACCATCGAATCTTGCGGAAACTATAAGGACCACAGCCTCTTCTCTGCTAAAGAATGGGCTAAACTCATCCTTGAACAAGGGATTTCAGATGATGCCTTTGAACGTCATGTGATTTAAACGTAAAAAAGGAACCAGTTTTTTCAGCTGGCTCCTTCTTTTTTATCCTCAAAATTCTGTCTTAGGCTTTTTCACGAATGACCAAAACACCATCTTCCATATCTGCTTCCAGATGTTTGGCATCTAAATGATCCAAGTGGAAGTCTGTCACCTTATCACGAATTTCTTGTTCAACCACGCGACGGAGAGGACGAACCCCCATGACTTCGTCATAGCCTTCTTCAGTGATATAGTCTTTAGCCGCTTGACTGACTGACAAATCAATATCTTTCTTAGCCAAGGTTTGGTTGACTTCAACCAACATAAGGTCTACAATCTTAGAAAGATCTTCTTTGCTCAAGTGTGAGAATTCGATGACAGCATTGAAACGGTTAAGGAATTCTGGACGGAAGAATGGTTTCAAACGGTCCATCAATTCTGGTTTGTCCGCATCTTCTGTCAAGTTGGCTTCATAACCAAATCCAGTATTTGATGTTGCGATAATGACAGTGTTCTTGAAGTTTACTGTATTTCCTTGACCATCTGTCAAACGACCATCATCTAGAACTTGGAGGAGAAGGGTAATGACTTGAGGATCAGCCTTTTCAATTTCATCCAAGAGAATGATAGAGTAAGGATTGCGACGAACACGTTCTGTCAAGGTATTGCTATTATCATCATAACCCACATAACCTGCTGTTGTACCAATTAGCTTAGAAACGGCTGTGCGGTCACTGTATTCAGACATATCCAAACGAATAATCGCATCCTTGGTCCCAAACATATCCAGCGCCAATTGCTTAGCAAGCTCTGTCTTACCGACCCCAGTTGGTCCTACAAAGAGGAAACTACCGATTGGGCGATTGCCTTCATCGAAACCAGCACGGTTACGACGGATAGCACGAGCTACTGCTTCTACCGCCTTGTCTTGGCCGATTACCTTATCTTGCAAGCGATGTGCCATATCTTTCAAACGTTCGATGTCTGACGCTCCCATTTGTGAAACTGGAATACCCGTCATTCGTTCTACAGATTCAGCCACATCGTTGACACTTGCAGTTACTTTCATATCTTCTGTGTGGTTTTCGATTTTCTTTTCCAATTCTGCGATGCGTGTTTTATAGTTTAGAGCTGCTTCAAAATCTTCTGCCTCAACAGCTTTTTCTTGCTTGTCTTTTTCTACCTCAATTTCACGTTCAACAGCATGAACATCTGTTACTGGATGCTGAGCTGCCAAGTGAGCTGCAGTTACATCTACAAGGTCGATAGCCTTATCTGGCAAGCTACGTTGAGGAATATACTGAACAGAATAATCCACCGCTGCTTTCAAAACTTCGTCTGGCAAGATGACATTGTGGTGTTGCTGATAGAGGTCACGAATTCCTTGAAGAATTTTATATGTATCCTCTGCTGAAGGAGCATTGACCTTGACTTCGTTGAACCGACGAGCAAGAGCTGCATTCTTCAAGATGGTGTTACGGTATTCATCTTGAGTCGTTGCCCCAATCACTGTCAATTCTCCACGAGAGAGAGCTGGCTTAAGAATGTCTGCAAGCCCTTTAGAACCACTGTCTCCACCAGTGCTACCTGCACCGAGGATTTGGTGAATTTCATCAAAGAAGAGAATAATATTCCCTGCTTCTTTCACTTCATTGACTAAATTTTGAACGTTTTCTTCAAAACTACCACGGTATTGAGTCCCAGCCTCAAGACCTGAAATATCAATGGAAATAATTTCCTTATTCTTGATAGCAGCTGGGACATCGCCGTTCACAATGGCTTGCGCTAAGCCTTCGACAACTGCTGTCTTACCAACACCTGCGTCTCCGACTAAAACAGGATTGTTCTTAATACGGCGTGAAAGGATTTCAGATGCTTCTTGAATTTCCTTGTTTCGTCCGATAACAGGATCCAACTTGCCCTCACGCGCTTCTGCAGTCAAGTTTCGACCCAGTTTAGCAAGGACACCATCTTGTTTTATACCTGAAGCCTGTTGTTGCATTTGTCCATCAGCTTCTACATTCCCTTGCAATTGACCGGTTGCACGATAGTGAGCAAATTCCTCAGGTGTGACTTCACGTCCATTAATCAAGTAGCGACGATTTTCAGAACTGTATCCTCGCATACCACCCATCAATTGGTTAAATAAATCATCCATGTTATTAAAATTATTAAAGTTGTTATTCATATTCTTTACCTCTTTTGTTTACTTAGTTATGATTACTGATATTGACTATCTTTGACCTTTGTTTTAAAAAATTTAGACTAGCTAAATCGCTACTCTAGGTACTATTTCTGGCTTTTCTTTTTCAAGCAGGAGTAGACTATCTTTACTTCTAAAGATTTCTAGATGAAACATAGACACACCTCTTTCTACTTTACTTTAAATAAGTGTTCTAGTAAGGCTTTCATTTACCTTACGTTCATAATATACTACATTAGTCAGAAAAGGTCAAGATATTTGACTTTGACTGACCAATATTTTTTATACTCTTCGAAAATCTCTTCAAACCACGTCAGTTCTATCTGTAAGCTCAAAACAGTGTTTTGAGCACTTCTTAGTTTGCTCTTGATTTTCATTGAGCATAAGTGTTCACGTAAGGCTTTTATTTACCTTACGTTCATAATATACTACATTAGTCAAAAAAGGTCAAGAAATTTGACTTTGATTGACCAATATTTTTTAGAATGCAAAAACACCCTGAAACGTCAGGGTGCCATTCTTACATCAAATACAAAATTGCTAGGGTCAAGAGACTTGCTAGGAGTCCCACTCCCCAAAAGAAGAAGTCGACCTTCCACTCGCTCCAAGGACTTCCCTTACCAGACAATCCTCCAAGCTCAAAATGATGATGCACAGGCGTCATACGAAAAATACGTTTGCCACCAGTCAGTTTGAAATAACTGACTTGCATCATAACCGAAGTTGTTTCAAAGACATAAACAATTCCGATAATCAAGAGAGTCCATTCTTGATGGAGGGCCATAGAGATAGCTGCCAGCATTCCACCTAAGGCCAAACTTCCCACATCCCCCATAAAGACTTTAGCAGGCTTATGGTTAAAGACGAAGAAACCAAGCAAACCACCAATCATGACAAGAATCACTAGAAGGATATCCATCTGACCTTGCACATAGGCAATAACTCCATAGGTAGACAAGCTAATCACAACGGAAATACTAGCTAGACCGTCAATACCATCTGTCAAGTTGACTGCGTTTGAAAAACCGACTAGCCAGAAAAGAGCGAAGATAATATAGAAAATCCCTAAATGCACTTGGTAGCCAAAGACAGAGAGCATATCGCCCCCACGCTCATAAAAAAGGTAGAAAATGACGCCACCTAGCAGCTGAAGAGCCAATTTCTGTTTGGGGTTTAGCCCCTCATTGATCTTTCGGAAGACCTTGAGAAAGTCATCTAAAAAACCAACCAAACCATACAAGACCAAAATAAACAAAATCATACCAACATTATTGGTCAATTGTTTTGAAAAAAGAGCGACGAGGAAACTCACCACAACTGCAGCAATGAGGAAAACAAGCCCCCCCATTGTAGGAGTCCCAGCTTTTGCCTGATGCTGTTTAACATCCTCATGCATCTGCTGGCCTGTAATTTGCGCCTTTCTATAAAATTGGATAAAGGCCGGAATTCCTACTAAAGTTAGTAAAAATGTCACAATTCCAGCACTGATGGAAATAAACATATTAGTCTCCTAAAGTTAATTTAATTTTTTTAATGTTTTTGATAGCTGTATTAGTCCGAACATCTTGCTTCTGAACAACGGAACCTGAACCTTCAAATTCCAGTTCAATATCCAACCATTTAGCAAAGGTCTCGGCAGTCTCTTTTTTCCAGCCATACATGTCTGGAATTTCTTCTACCTTATCCGATAAAAGGAGAACTTGTTGGTTTGGTGCAAGATTGGTCCCTTCTTCTACAGAAGTCTCTTTAATCTTTGTTCCAGTACCTACAACGATTGGTTGCACAATATTTCGGCGTAAGGCTTCCGCCAACTCACCAGGTGAAATATCCTTGATGCTAGGCATTGCATAAGAAGATTCTGTCGTAACTTTATCTAAATTTTTGGCTGGAGATTGAAGATTGAGAGATTCTTTCATAGCTGAAGCCCGCTCCAAGATTGGGGTGGCAAATTCTCCCAACTGGATACCTGAAAAATGCTCAGGCTGTTGAACCGTTACATACAAGATAAAATCAGGATTTTCAGCAGGATTCATAGTCACAACTGAGAAAATATAATTGGTAGAACCAACCAAGTATCCTCCATTTTTCTCATCAGCGATTTGAGCCGTACCGGATTTAACTGCTACATTTTGTCCAGGAACTGTTATAATTGGCTTTCCTGTGTAGTGATTATACATAGTTCCATATAGAGGGTCCGTCCCAACTAAGATCATGTGATTTCGAGTTGTGCTTGCTGCCTCTTTGGAAACAGGATTTCCTACTATTTCTTTTTGTGACTTACGTACAGACTGATTGTTAGTATCATAAATAGCACTTATAAATTTTGGCTCCAGCATAACTCCATCATTAGCAATAGCTGTAAAGGCACGAAGCATTTGTGTTTGTGTCACTGAAATTCCTTGCCCAAATGAGCTTTGAGCAATACTAACAATATTATCAGCTGGAAGTTGACCAGCGTATTCATCTGTCAAGCCAAAGCGAGTTGGAACCCCAAATTTAAAGCGTTTTAGATAATCCAACCAAGTAGCATCTCCCATTTTTTGTTCAAGTAGACTCGTTCCAACATTACTGGAGTGAGCGAAACCTTGTGAGAAAGTCATCATCCCACCAGTAGTCAAACCAGCATTAACATCCCAATCTCGAGTCGTCGCATCCGCTATTTTGAATTCACTGCTATTGAAGTATTCTCCACTTGGGAAGGTATTATTATCAATAGAAGAAGCTAACGTCATGACCTTAAAGGCTGATCCTGGTTCATAGTTACTTTGATAAAGAATATCACGCCAAACAAAGTCCTCAGTGATTCCTTCTTTAGTATCTGCATTAAAGGTAGGTCGTTGGGTGGTAGCGAGGATTTCACCGGTCTTTGCACTGACCAAGGTCGCGGTCATATACTTACCTTTTACTTTTTCTAGAAAGGCATCCATCTGAGTTTCCATGAAAGATTGTAGCGGACTAGACAATGTTGTATAAACATCCTTGCCATCCACAGTTTGTTGCGATACCAGTTCTGTTCCAGGGACAATATTACCCAGACGATCTTTTTCATAGGTAATAATACCGTCTTTCCCTGCAAGAATACTATTCAAGGAACTCTCCATCCCAGAAGTTCCCAGCAAACTCTTGCTTCCATCTTCATTTTCATGGAGTTGAGCTAAACCAATAAAACTAGAAGCGAATTGTCCATTTGGATAGCTTCTATTAGGGCTAGTTGTGAAGTCAATTCCTTCAACACTAGCGTCTTTCAAATCCTTTTTAATAGCCATCATATTGGCATAGGTAATTCCATTTCCTTTGGCACCGAAGGAAACTTGGGTTAGATTTGGTTGAGCTAATTGCTCTTTCACATAAGCTTCATCCATATCCAAATATTTATGGAAGACTTCAGCTACCTTATTAAACTGGGCATCTTCTACATAAAGAATTTTACCCGTTGCTGATTTGTATTTTTTATCAATAACAGCATAGACATTATAGGAGGTTGCATCCTCAGCAATCGGGACTCCATTTCGGTCATAAATAGTCCCACGTTTGGCAGGGACTGTACGAGTTATTTGGTGAACTTTCTTAGCCTCTTTGACTAGATCCGTTCCAAATTTACTACCACTCCCGATAATAACAGCAAAATTGACCAAAAAGACAGCGAAAAGTACGACAGCTAACAAGCTGATGTACTTCCCCACTATTTTACGGTTTTCTGCTGGAGATTTACGGTTTCTAATCGCAAATCGGATTATTCTTTTTGTCCACTTCATATCTTACTCCGCTGATCGAATATTCTCATTATTCAATTTTAAGTCCTTAGAATTTGCGATTTCTTTCAAGCGTTCTGCCCTCAACAATTCATTTACCTCTTGTTTGGCATCATCCAACTCTGTCTTCTTCTCCTCTATCTGCGCATTGATTTTTGTCAAATCATTTTGTACTTGTAGGAGTCGGGTCTGCATAAAGATAATACTAAGCGCCAAAACGAGAGCTGTAAACGCAATGGAAAGATAAAAAGCCTTCTCCACACGGGAGAATTTTTTTATACGATTCTGCAAGAATTGACTGGTTGTTTCTTTTTTATCTACCATTTTTTCCTCTTACTTGTGAATTTTTCTGGCCACGCGCAACTTGGCTGAGTGCGAGCGGTTATTGGCTTCTAGTTCTTCTGCACTTGGCAAGATTGGCTTACGGGATACCAATTCCATCTTGGGCTTGAGGTCATCTGGGATGAAAGGCAAACCTTTTGGAACTTCCACAGTTGAAGCCTCCTTGAACAATTGCTTGGTCAAGCGGTCTTCTAGTGAATGAAAGGTAATCACTGAAATTCTACCATCCAGAGCCAATATATCCATAGCCTGCTGGATGGACTCATCTGCCGCTCCCAGTTCATCATTGACTTCAATTCGAATAGCCTGGAAAATCTGCTTGGCAGGATGCCCCTTCTTCTTGAGTTCCTTGGCCGGTTTGGCCGACTTAATAATTTCTGCCAATTCAGTCGTAGTCTCGATTGGCTTGACTTCCCGAGCTTGTTCAATCTTACGCGCAATCTGTTTAGAGAATTTATCCTCACCATACTTGAAGAAAATACGAACCAAGTCATGATAGTCATAGTGGTTCACTACTTCATAAGCTGTCAGACTAGCATCCTGATTCATGCGCATGTCCAGTGGCGCATCCTTTTTATAAGAAAAACCACGCTCACGCTGGTCCAGCTGAGGACTAGACACTCCCAAGTCATAACAAATTCCATCAATTTCCTGAACACCAGCTTCGCGCAAACGTGCCTGTAAATGACGGAAATTATCCTTGATAAAGGTTACCATCCCTTTTTCGATATAGGGTGCCAAACGTTTTTGCGCATTGTCAATGGCATTCTGGTCCTGGTCAAAGGCATAGAGATGGCCTTTTTCACTTAATTTACTTAATAAATACTCGCTATGGCCTGCTCCACCCAAAGTCGCATCAACGTAGATACCGTCAGGCTTTACGTCGAGCATATCAATCGTTTCGTGGAGTAAGACCGTTACATGATGAAATTCTTTTGTCATATCTTATCTATTTTACCACAAATCTGACTAGCTTGCACTAGTCAGACAAATAGGCCAAAAACAAGTAAGATTTCTTTAAGAAATATGTCAAATATGCTTGACATTCACTCTATAGAAGAATATAATGTAGTCAAATATATGCGACACAAATCAGAAAGGAGACCAGATGAATCGTGTGAAAGAATTTCGCAAGGAACTGGGCATTTCCCAGCTCGAACTCGCCAAGGATATCGGTGTCTCGAGACAGACCATCAATATGATTGAGAACGACAAGTACAATCCAACCCTGGAACTCTGTCTCAATCTCGCCCGCAGCCTCCAAACTGACCTCAACAGTCTCTTTTGGGAGGATAATTTTTAAAAAAGGAGCCAACTCATGAAAAAAGAAACCTTCACTGAAAAACTGATCAAGCGCACATACGGTATTTCTGATCCACTTGACGAATACAAACGACGCGAGGCTGATCGTATCGGCAATCAAGTCTTTATCATCCTCTTTTATCTGATGATTTTCGGAAATCTTATTCCACTCCTTCTGGCCTATAAATACCCTCAAGAAGTGGCTCTAATCTATCCTCCTCTGATTTTAGTGATTGCCCTCATCGCTGCTGGCTATGTCACCTACCAAATGCAAAAAACAGGGATTACAACTATTGAACCAGATATGCTGAGTGAGAAAGAAAGTAAGCAACTACACTACCCAGGTCTGAAAGCAGGTTTGTTCTTTGGTCTATGGATGTTTTTTATAACTCCTCTTCTCGGTATACTCATAGGTGAAGGTCAGGACTATTTTCATTCTCTTCTCACTATAAGAAATGGTGTATCAAGCATTCTAGGTTCTATTTTCTTCGGAGCGAGCATACAGTTCCTCATCTCCCGTCGCATTGCAAAAACTAAGAAAGATCAAGATGAGGATTAGGAGGTGCCCTATGAAAAAAGAAAAGAAACAGTTACGTTATCCTGGTCTGAAAGCAGGTTCGATTTATGGAATAGTGATATTTTTTATAATTCCACTCATTGATACCCTAACAAGTGAAAATCCAAATTTTATCACTTCTCTTCTAAATACAAAACATATTTTTAAAACTATACTGGGAGCTTTCTTTTTCGGAGTGATGATGCATATTGTCGACTCACTTCGTATTGCAAGAGCTAAAAAAGACCAGGATTAGGAGGTACCTATGAAATCATTACTAACTTTACTGACCTATCATCTTTTGTTCAGTTCTCTGCTCATCTTCATCATCGTTTCAGGGAACTTGCCAATCTACGATATAGTCCTCCTTCCAGTCTTTGTTCCAGCCCTCAACAAAGGATTGACTTATCTAAAGATTGACTCCCAAAAAACGAGCATACTCAACTTAGCACTGTGCTTTATGATTCTATCTTTACCACAATTGATGGTCATCTCAAGCAATTGGAAATATTATTTACTGCTCACTATCGCTAGCCTTTCTTCTATCACTTATCTTTATTATCTCTATCAATTCGTAAAAGAAAGTCAGTAAAACTGCTCATTTAGGAGGTTACTAGTATGAAAAAAGATGACTTAACCACTCGCCTACTCCGAAATCTCTTTCATATCCAAGGCCCTTTTGATGAATGCCGACAAGAAATTATCTACAAGGCTTGTGCCCGTTCCATGGTCCAAATCGTTTATTCTTCCTTCTTTCTCTTCTTGTTTTATCTATTATTTGGACGCTTCATAGAGGTCGTTCGCTATGCCATGCCCTATGTTTACTCTGGACTCATTTTTTTCATTACCTTAAAAACTCAAAGAGCCGTCAAAGAACTCCACTTGGAAAAAGATGACAAGTCAGAAATCATCCTCAAAACCTACAGCAAAGCCCAAATCAAATTCCGAAGCTGGATTGTGTTTATCAGTCTTCAGATTGGCCTCTTTACCCTACTCATCTTTCATAAAGTCTTCGTTCAGCAGATGTCCCTTTCAGATTTTGTGAAGTTACTCATGCAATTCGATAAAAGTGTTCCTTTACTGATGTATGGTCTAATTATCGGTAGCATTTTTGGAACCCTGACCTACGGCTTTCTATCCCTACAGGAGGAGAAAACGCCTAAAAATACCAAGCAGAAAGAGAAAAGCAAACAATGACCTCAATCTACGATTTTTTAGTCTTAAACCAAGACAATCAAGAAACCCCATTAGATGCCTATCGTGGTAAGGTTCTCTTGGTTGTCAATACTGCTACTGGATGTGGTTTAACGCCCCAGTATCAAGGACTCCAAGAACTCTATGACCGCTATCAAAATCAGGGCTTTGAAATTTTAGACTTCCCTTGCAATCAGTTTATGCGACAAGCACCAGGTAGTGCAGAGGAAATAAATAGTTTCTGTAGCCTACACTATCAAACCACCTTCCCACGTCTTGCAAAGGTCAAGGTCAACGGTAAGGAAGCAGATCCTCTTTATGTTTGGCTAAAAGACCAGAAATCTGGCCCACTAGGAAAACGAATTGAATGGAATTTCGCTAAATTTCTCATCGGTCGAGATGGGCAGGTCTTTGAGCGTTTCTCTTCCAAAACAGACCCAAAACAAATTGAAGAGGCCATACAAAACCTACTATAATTCACAATCTCACTATGATTAGGTCTCCTTTAGCCTAATGAATAGTGAGATTTTTTGATTGGCTGTGACTCAAATAAAAAAACACCCCATGATATGAAACATGAAGTGTTATAAAAATGATACATTTTACAGCAGACAACCCTCTACTGACTACTATTTTTAACCCCAGCATATGCATAGGTTCTATTTCTAGGACACTCTTTTTCCGTTACTACCCTAAAATAAAAGCGATGCTCCCGCCCATCCTTGGCATTCTCCTTGTTTAGGACAAAGTAGTTTTTCTGATTCAAGGCCATAGTGCGTAGGATGTCATCGATCAAAAAAGTCAGTGGTACATTCATAGCAGAGTATTTTTGAAAATCCTCTTCAAAACGAATATAGGCATCTGAAAAATAATCCATCTGCAGTTTGTTTTCATACAACTCTTTTCTAGTCATACACCCCTTCCTCCCACAGTCGAATTTCTAGGATATCTGCAAGCTCTATCAGCCTGTAGCCCTCGCTTGTTCTAATAGATAATGATTTAGAAGATAACTCTCTCACCTTACCGATGATAGTGGCTTTCTGCTTCTTTTCCTTGACCACAAAACTTCCCTTCAGTTGGCCAACATAAAGCTGAGAAAGCAAGTGTAGTTTCTCATCTAGAATCAAATCTGTCGAAAAATCAACCCGATTTTTTTCTTCACTGAGCGAACTGGTGTGTTCTGAAAGGTAAAATCCCATCCACTTCTGCATACCTGGATCTTGATAATCTCTCGCGGATTGAAAGGGTAAATAAGAACGATCAATCATTTTAATCCATCTAATCCTTCAGCAGAATGTCCCCCAATCAGCTTGCTTCTGGCAAGACTCCTAGAGGCTTCTTCCAGTGCATTGGCTCTTAAAAGAGAAGTGAAACCAAATTGTTCCCGAATGGAGTCAATGGCCGTCTGGAGCCTTTCTTCTTTTTCTAACTTATCAACATCATCAAAGAGAGATATCAAACCAAAGGACTCATCCACAAAGCCTGAATAGTTGATTCCAACACTTCTGACCGCTCCTGAAGTGTATTTATTATGAAATAACTTCAAAACATAGTCCGTTAAGACAGCTGTATTATTGGTCGGTTCGACCTTCATTTGTGTGTGTATAGAGGGCCTGACTTCCTGTTTAGAGAAACCGACATAGACAGAGACAAGGGTTGTTTTCTTGCCCGCCCTTCTCAGTCTAATAGCCACCTGCTCAGCCATTTCTCGAAGAATAATTTCGATATCCCGTAGCTTCACGTAGTCTCTCGGCAAGATTTGAGAATTTCCCAAACCTTGGGACTTGGCTTTATAGGGATTATGAACATTGCTCTCATCAATCCCGTTAGCATGAAACCACAAACGCAGGCCAGCCTGACCGAGAACTTTCTGTATCTGGTCTGGATTGCTGATAGCCAATTCTTTGATTGAAAAAATCCCCAGAGCATGCAAGCGTTTCTCCATCCGCCTGCCAATCCCCCAAAAATCCGTCATCTTGGGAATGGACCAGACCTTCTCTTCCACATCCTGGTAAGACCAGTTGGCCCTCATGGTCTGAGTGTGCTTGGCTTCATTATCCAGAGCCAACTTGGCCAGTAAGGGATTGGCATTGGACATACCTACTGTAGAGTAGATCCCTGTCTGCCTCCAAATATCCCTCTGAATACGAGCAGAAAGCATATCCAGCTTGTCTTTGCGAGAGAGACTCTTGTCTGAAATGAAATAATTAAGTGAACTAGTCAGGTCAATAAACCCCTCATCGATAGAGTAGGGATAAATATCATCTGGACTGCCATAATTCTGAAAGATTCGCTGGATTTCCATATTGACTGCGATGTACTCATCCATCCTAGGTGGCACAATCAAGGTCACTTGAGCCCAATCTTCGATGTAGCGAACATAGTCTGAGTCGTTAGGTAGCCCTTGCTTTCGAGCATTGTAATAGGAAAATTTTCGCGTTTTGATATCAAAAGGCAAATCATAGGCTCGACCAACATTTGACTTGCCAAAAATCTTCTTAAACAGGGGAGAGGAGGCTAGGATAAGGCCAGTTGAATTATCCGCGCGACTCATGACACAAAGCGAGGTCTTCAGTGGATGCAAGCCCCTTTTCACACACTCGACACTGGCATAAAAAGATTTCATATCGACAAAGGCAATGTCACTTTTGGGCTCTCTAGAATAATCAAAGTAGCCCATTGGCTAGCCCTCCATCGGCACAAAGTTCCCAACGATAATGCCAACAATCCGAGGATCTTCCTCATAGGAGATGAAAATATCCTTGTATTTAGGATTGATAGAGACCAGACGCAATCCATTCTCCTCTCGATAGACCCGTTTGATATAGGTCTGGTTGTTGCAAACCACTGCATAAACCGCCCCGTCATAGTCAAATCCTGTCTCTCGAATCAGAGCTACTGAACCATTTTGGTATTTAGGTTCCATGGAGTCCCCAGACACCCAAGACGCAAAATCGTGGGCCAACTCCTCATTAAAGTAAACCGTATCAAAATTCTGATCATCGTAGACCGAAGCCCCAATCCCTGCTGACATGCGTTCATAAACACGGTACTCGTAGAGGCGCTCTGGCATAGCTATCACTTTCTGGGCTTGTTCTTCTTGAGCCAGGTTGCGAGCATAGAGAACAACCTTCTCCTTCCCTTTCTTGGAGAGGCTATGGTAGAGATGGACAATCTCGATCTGAGTAAAATATCCTTTGGGTACCTTTAAAATATTCTCTAGCTGGGACACCTTCTCCTTGGACGGTTCCTTGACTCCACGTTCCCAAGCTGAGTAAGCCTGGAAACTAATCCCAAGTTGCTCTGCAATTTCCTTCTGTGTCAGTTTTAACTCTTTCCTCCGAGCCTTGAGTTTTTCTGGCTGATACATACTTCACCTCCTATTATGATGCTTTAATGGACATTATCTCCCTTAGAAAGACTAATCGATGCTTGAATCCATATTTTTAAAACTCAACCAATATGGTTTAGTTTTATTATATAAAAAAAGTAGACAAATGTCCACTAGGAAAAGCAGAAACAGCGTGAGTTTTATACTCAATGAAAATCAAAGAGCAAACTAGGAAGCTAGCCGCAGGTTGCTCAAAACACTGTTTTGAGGTTGTAGATAAGACTGACGAAGTCAGTCACATATGTACGGCAAGGCGACGTTGACGCGGTTTGAAGAGATTTTCGAAGAGTATTAATCAAACTAAAAGGACCTAGCCCTGCACCATACAGAACTAAATCCTTTGAATAAATAATTGATCTAACTTTTAAAATTCCTACAGAAATTCCAGTTTTTCTCTATTTGATCCCAGCCATTAGTTTTTCAATACGTGGAACGTAGAAGAGTAAGATAATACTGAATACAATCGTAATTCCCCCTACAATTCCATAATAAGCTACTTCAGTTTCGCTTGTATAAAATTTTACAATTTGAGCATTGATAGCTTGGGCAGCAGCATCACTCAAGAACCAGATAGACATCATTTGTGCTTGGAAGGACTTTGGTGCTAACTTAGTAGTGACTGATAAACCAATCGGAGAAATCAGCATCTCACCTACAATCACAATAGCCCAACTCATAATCAACCATAAAGGACTGACCTTAACATCTGTTCCAAAGAGCATCCCTGGCAGCATCATCCACAAAAAGGATAGACCTGCCGCAAACAAACCGTAAGCAAATTTCTTAGAAGAGGACGGTTGATTTTTACCCATTTTCCCCCACAACCACGCAAAAATCGGCACATAAATCATAATGAAAAGTGGATTGATACTTTGGAAAAAGCTAGATGGGAAATGAATCTGATTCCCAAATACATTAAAGTAAAGTCGAGTTTGATCATCCGCAAATAGAGCGAGAACGACAGACCCCTGCTCCTCAATAGACCAGAAGAGCACCCCAGCGATAAATAGAGGAATGTAAGCAAATACTCGGGATCTCTCAGTAGCAGTTATTTTATGACTAGATAAAATTTTGAAGAAATAGTAGATTGGAATGATTACCGCAATCACTGTAAAGATATTAACAATCATATCCACGTTAAACTGGTGAGTAAAGACTAAACCTATAACCGCAAGAATAACCATGACAAGTGTAATCAGCAAGCGTTTAATCAAGGTCTGCCGGTCCTTCTGTGAAAGTGGATCAGTAGGGTAAAGACTTGATTCAGGCAGGTATTTCTTCCCATCTAAAACATACTTCACCAGACCAAAGAACATCCCAACGGCAGCTAATGAGAAACCTAGATGGAAATTGACTTCCTGACCTAGATAACCTACTAAATAAGGGGCAACGAAGGCACCTAAGTTAATACCAAAGACAAAGATACTAAAACCTGCATCCCGTCTATCATCCTCTTTCTCATAAATTCCCCCAACCATATCTGAGATATTGGGTTTTAAAAATCCAGTTCCAAAGATAATCAAGGCAATAGAAAGATAGAGAGCCACTTGTCCAAAAGGTGTTGCCAAAGCAATATGCCCTAGCATAATCAAAATCCCACCGTAAAAGACAGTCTTACGACTTCCTAAAATACGGTCACTGACAAAACCACCGACAACCGAGGACAAAAATACCAGCGAGCCATAAATCGCCATAACCGATGCAGCTGTGGTCTTATCCATCCCCAACCCACCATCTTGCACACTATAGTACATATAGTAAAGTAGGATAGCTCGCATCCCATAGTAAGAAAAGCGTTCCCACATCTCTGTAAAGAAGAGGGTGGACAAGCCCATAGGATGTCCAAAAAATGTTTTCTGTTTTTCCATATATATTCTCCTTGAACGATATAATAATTCATTTTACAGAATTTTCAAATAAATGTCAAACAAATCCTGTTTGTTTTAGAAAATTTTCTGAAAAATCTATTTAGATAAGTTTCTACTTTATCCTCAATTAGAAAATATCAGATAGAAATCTAATTAAGTAAGAAAGTATAAAAAATAAGTAGGGTAATTTTAGGGCAAACTTTTTTAGAAAGTATAGAAAAAAGCACCCATGAGGTAAACTCTTGAGTGCTTTGAAACGTTGATATAATCGTATTGATTAACGTTTTGAGAATTGTGATGCTTTACGAGCTTTCTTAAGACCTGGTTTCTTACGTTCAACTTTACGTGAGTCACGTGTAAGAAGTCCTGCGCGTTTCAATGAATCGCGGAAGTCTGGGTCTACTTGAAGAAGGGCACGAGCGATACCGTGACGGATAGCTCCTGATTGACCAGCGTATCCACCACCTACAACGTTAACGAAAACGTCGTATGAACCTGCAGTTGAAGTAACTGCGAATGGTTGGTTGATTACAAGACGAAGGTCAGCGTGTGGGATGTACTCTTCAACATCTTTTTTGTTAACAGTGATTTTACCAGTTCCTGGAACAAGGCGAACGCGTGCAACAGCGTTTTTACGACGTCCAGTACCTGCATATTGTGCTTGTGACATACTTTATTGTTCCTTTCCTTAGATAAGTCCTGAAATATCAAGAACTTCTGGTTGTTGTGCAGCGTGAGTGTGCTCAGCTCCAACAAATACTTTCAACTTCATACCTTGAGCGCGTCCAAGAGTATTGTGTGGAAGCATACCTTTAACTGATTTCTCGATCAAACGTACTGCATTTTTAGAACGAAGTTCACCTGCAGAGATTTGTTTCAATCCACCTGGGTGGTTTGAGTGAGTGTAGTAGATTTTATCAGTTGCTTTCTTACCAGTCAATTTAACTTTTTCAGCATTGATAACAATCACAAAGTCACCTGTATCAGTGTGTGGTGTAAATGTTGGTTTGTTTTTTCCGCGAAGTACGCTAGCAACTACTGCAGAAAGACGTCCAAGTGGTACATCAGTTGCGTCAACTACGTACCATTTACGTTCAACTTGGCCTGGTTTAGCCATAAATGTTGTTTTGTTCATGATTTCTCCTATATATAGTTCGATTTTTGTTTACGGTGATGGGTGTTCCTTCCCATCGAAAAGTATTTGGAAGGTTCCGGGGCCTTTCAAATGGGGTAAACAATACCGCCTACTATAATACCAAATTTCACCCCTAAAAGTCAATAGATATGAAAAATATTTTTCTAAAATTCCACTCTTTTTGTCTCTAGAAAACCTCGCTTTCGCGAGGCTCTTCTATTTATAAGATAAGGCACATTTAAAGGTTTTCCAAGGACCTAAATCATCTGTTTGCAGAACGAGACTAGCATACATACGTCCGATAAAGACTGTTGCAGTTACTGCAAAAGCAATCGTAATCGCAAGCGAAATCCAAGCTTCTAACCCATTTGCATAGCCATTAATAGCTCTAAACGGCATGAAGAAGGTCGAAATAAAGGGAATATATGAACCAATCTTCAAGATGAGATTGTCACCAGCTGCACCTAGAGCTGTCACTCCAAAAAAACCACCTATAATCAAAATCATCAAAGGCGACAAGGCTTTTCCTGAATCCTCAGGACGAGAAACCATAGAACCTAGGAAGGCTGCTAAAACAACGTACATAAAGAGGCTAACCAAGACAAACAATAAGGTGTTGAGCGAGAAAGCCTCTCCTATATGGTTTAAAATACCAGATTGTGCCAAGATTGGTAGGTCTTTAAAGAGAAGAATGGCAGCAAGTCCACCCACGACGTAAATGCCAATATGGGTCAAAATCACAAGAAGCAGAGCCAGCATGCGAGCGTAGAAATAATGACTAGCTCGGATACTAGAGAAGACCACCTCCATAATTTTGGTTCCTTTCTCGCTAGCCACTTCCTGAGCAGTGACACTAGCATAGGTAATCAAAATCATATAAAGGAATAAACCAAGCCCTGCGGCCGCAAAGGTTTGAATCATTTTTTTATTTTCCTTGGATTCATCAATTTTCTCCGTAAAGTTAACTGTTTGTTCCAAGCGTTTTTCCTGTTCTTGTGACAAATTGGCTGCCGAACGATTGAGTTGATCTTGAAGTTCATTTAACTTGCTCGTTACTCCTAGCTTAATAGCAATCTCAAGGGAAGTTTCACCGTGATAAACTGCCTTCAAGACACTATCCTCTTGGTCAATGGTCAGATAGCCTTTTAATTTTTCATCCTTGATAGCAGCTTGAGCACTTGCTTCATCCTGATAATCAAAATTGAGACCATTGGTAGATTTAAGACTGTCTGTCACAGCTGGAACAGTGCTGACTACTGCTATCTTGCCACTCTGAGCCATAGAAGAGCCTTGGAGATAGCCAATTCCTCCAGAGAGACCGATAAACAAGAATGGTGAAATCACCATAAAGAAGAAACTCCACGATTTGACATGTCGAAGATAGGTTTCCTTCATTACAACCCACATATTTCTCATACTTCCACCCCTGATTCTAGTTTAAAGATTTCATCAATTGTTGGCGCTTGTTGGTCAAAAGTTGCGATATATTGCCCCTGAGTCAAGATTGGGAAAAGTTCCCTTCCAGCGCTCTCATCCTCCAAGATCAATTTCCAACTGCCTTGTTTGGTCAAGCTCACCTGTTTAACATGAGGAAGGTTTTCCAATTCTTCCTTGCTTCGTTCACTTGAAACAAAAAGACGCGTTTTCCCGTATTGATTGCGAACATCCTGAACTGGTCCATGCAAGACCACACGGCCATCTCGAATCATGAGAATATCGTCACAAAGCTCCTCGACGTTGGTCATGACATGATCAGAAAAGATAATGGTTGCTCCGCGCTCTTTTTCCTGAAAAATGACTTGCTTGAGCAATTCAGTATTGACTGGATCCAATCCACTGAAAGGCTCATCCAAGATAATCAAGTCTGGTTCATGAATCAGAGTAATAATGAGCTGAATCTTCTGCTGATTTCCTTTTGACAGACTCTTGATTTTATCAGTCAGCTTCCCTTTCACTTCCAACCTCTTCATCCATTGAGGGAGTTTTTCCTTGATCTCCTTGGCATCCATACCTTTTAGAGTCGCCAAATAGCGAACTTGTTCAAGGACTGTCAATTTAGGCATGAGACTGCGTTCTTCAGGCAGATAACCAATCCGAGCATAGGTCTCCTGACGAATATCCTGACCATCTAGACTGATTTCTCCTTGATATTCTAAAAACTTCAAAATACTGTGGAAAATTGTTGTCTTCCCAGCACCATTTTTTCCGACTAGTCCCAAAATACGACCTGGTCGTGCTTGAAAGTCAATCCCAAACAAAACTTGCTTGGATCCAAAACTTTTCTCTAGACTTCTTACTTCTAGCATCTTTCACCTCCGAAATGTCTTTCACTCATTATACTCCTTTTTGATAGCCTTTACAATGATTTCCGTCCATTTTTATCATCCTCATTTTAGTAAAAAATCTTAGGGTACTTTGAGTTATGAGTACATTATACAGTAGCAAACTTAATTTATCCACTCTGTTCCTCAACTGTCCATTTTTGATCCTGAATTGTTATGTGAAAATCATGACCACCCGTCAAACGGGTGGTTTGTACCAGGGCTATAAGCCCAAATTACCAGCCAGCGCCTAAAGACGCTGGCTTTCACGTTGTTCAAGCCTCATTGCTCTTGACTCGTCACTTGCCTCT
>NZ_VFSI01000013.1:0-60369 GCF_006385825.1 Streptococcus sp. D2
GATCCAAGCAACTTGACTGAAGCAGAAAAAGCTAAGGTAGCAGACGAAGTTAAGAAATCAAACCCAACAGTAACAGATGTTAAAGTTGGCAAAGATGGCACAACAACTGTTACTTACCCAGATGGCACAACAGTAGTAATCCCAGCAGATAAGGCAGTTAAGAAATCTAATCCAACAGCAACAGATGTTAACGTAGGTAAAGATGGTACAACAGCAGTAATCCCAGCTAATAAAGCAGATGATAAGTCTAAGGATGCAGATGGTGTTAAAGATCCATCAGTAACACAAGTTACAGATCCAAGCAACTTGACAGACGCTGAAAAAGCTAAAGTAGCAGAAGCAGTTAAGAAATCAAACCCAACAGCAACAGATGTTAAAGTAGGTAAAGATGGTACAACAACAGTAACCTTCCCAGATGGTACAACAGCAGTAATCCCAGCTGATAAAGCAGTTACATCTGCTGAACAAGGTTCACATGCAGTAGCACCAGCTGATAAAGCAGTTACATCTGCTGAACAAGGTTCACATGCAACAACACCAGCTAAGAAAGCAGGAGCGAAAGAGTTGCCAAATACTGGTACAGCAGATTCTACTGTAGCTATGGTAGCAGCAGCCGCAAGTGCATTACTTGGTCTTGGTCTTGCAGGCCGTCGTCGTAAAGAAGACGAAGAAGCTTAATTGGTAGATTATTTGATAATTATCAGATGATAAGTCCGATTTTCAAAGCTTAAATAAGTACCTCTCATAAGAAAATCCCCTAGCAGGAAAGTCTGCTAGGGGATTTTTGCATTTCAGGAAGTTGAAGGCTGACTGTAAGCGCGTCATAATATAGTGGAGTGAAATAAGATGTGAAGAAATAGATTAGGAAATTCAAATTAATTTCTAGGAATATTTTAGTATGCACAATGTAGTATTCTAGATTCAATATGATATATTTTAGGAGTCATGGTGTACTATTATAGTTTCAATATACTATAATTTCTAAAAATATTTTCAAAGCCAAAGTGTACTACTACTGTTTCAATTTTTAATATGTTTCGTTATTATATGATTTTAAGGCCGTCATATTGACATACAATTTAATTTTTACTATAATTCTTGCAGGAGGATACGTCTAATGAAAATAATAAAAAAATTGATGCAAATTGCATTGGCAGTCTTTTTCTTCGGTTTGCTAGCGACAAGTGCAGTATCGGCGGATGATGCTGATTCAGAAGGTTGGCAATTTGTCCAAGAAAATGGTAGAACCTACTACAAGAAGGGGGAACTCAAAGAAACCTACTGGCGAGTGATTGATGGGAAGTATTATTATTTTGATCCTTTATCTGGAGAGATGGTGGTCGGCTGGCAATATATTCCGTTTCCATCTAAAGGTAGTACAATTGGTCCTTACCCTAATGGTATAAGATTAGAAGGTTCCCCAATGCCAGAATGGTACTACTTTGACAAAAATGGAGTGCTACAAGAGTTTGTTGGTTGGGAAGCATTAGAGGTTAAAACTAAAGACAGCGTTGGAAGAAAGTATGGTGAAAAACGTACAAATCCGGAAGATAAAGAAGAGAAGAGTTTTTACACGAACTATTACTTTAATCAAAATCATTCTTTAGAGACAGGTTGGCTTTATGACCAGTCTAATTGGTATTATCTAGCTAAAACAGAAATTAATGGAGAAAACTATATTGGTGGTGAAAGACGTGCAGGTTGGATAAACGATGGTTCAGCTTGGTACTATCTAGATCCAGAAACTGGTATCATGCAAACTGGTTGGGAACAACTTGGCAATAAGTGGTACTACCTCCGTTCATCAGGAGCTATGACAACTGGCTGGTATCAGGAAGGCTCAACTTGGTACTATTTAGATGCTGAAAATGGCGATATGAAAACAGGCTGGCAATATCTTGGTAACAAGTGGTACTATCTCCGTTCATCAGGAGCCATGGCAACTGGTTGGGTGAAAGATGGTTCAACTTGGTACTACCTAAATGCAAGTAATGGAGATATGAAGACAGGTTGGACAAAAGTAAATGGAAACTGGTATTATCTCAATTCAAATGGAGCAATGGTTACAGGTAGTCAAACTATCGATGGTAAAGTTTATAACTTTGCTTCATCTGGTGAGTGGATTTAATATTGGAGGACATATAAATGAAACTTTTAAAAAAAACTATGCAAGTTGGACTAACAGCATTTTTCTTTGGTTTGCTAGCTACTAATACTGTATTTGCGGATACCACAGGTGGCCAATTTGTTGATAAGGATAATAGAAAATATTATGTAAAAGATGATCATAAAGCAATCTATTGGCATAAAATAGACGGTAAAACTTACTATTTTGGTGATAAAGGAGAAATGGTAGTTGGATGGCAATACTTAGAAATTCCTGGAACAGGTTATCGTGATAATTTATTAGATAACCAACCAATTAATGAAATTGGACTCCAACAAAAATGGTATTATTTTAGCTCAGATGGAGCTTTGCTAGAACAAACAGATAAACAAGTACTAGAGGCAAAAACGTCTGAAAATACAGGAAAAGTATACGGTGAACAATATCCTTTATCTGCTGAAAAGAGAACTTATTATTTTGATAATCATTATGCTGTAAAGACAGGTTGGACTTATGAAGACGGCAATTGGTATTATTTAAATAAGCTAGGAAATTTTGGCGATGATTCTTACAATCCACTACCAATTGGTGAAGTTGCTAAGGGTTGGACTCAAGATTTCCATGTTACTTTTGGCATTGATAGAAGCAAACCTGCTCCGTGGTATTACCTAGACCCAGAAACTGGCATTATGCAAACTGGTTGGCAATATCTTGGTAACAAGTGGTACTACCTCCGTTCATCAGGAGCTATGGCAATTGGTTGGTATAAAGATGGTTCAACTTGGTACTACCTAAATGCAAGTAATGGAGATATGAAGACTGGTTGGTTCCAGGTCAATGGCAAATGGTACTATGCTTATAGCTCAGGTGCTTTGGCAGTGAATACGACCGTAGATGGCTATTCTGTCAATTATAATGGCGAATGGATTCAATAATGAAAGAAGCGATTGTAAAGGAAACAATCGCTTTTTTTGTGAAAATATAATAAAATAGATAGGAAAGAATAAATACTTGTATGAAAAATGGGACGGCTTATTCGTCTAGTAAAAGGAAAATATGACAAAAAAACTTGGTGTCGGTCAGGCGCATAGTAAGATTATTTTAATAGGGGAGCATGCGGTCGTTTATGGTTATCCTGCTATTTCCTTACCTCTTTTGGAGGTGGAGGTGACTTGTAAGGTGGTTCCTGCTGAAAGTCCTTGGCGCCTCTATGAGGAGGATACCTTGTCCATGGCAGTTTATGCTTCGCTAGAGTATTTGGATATCACAGAAGCCTGCATTCGCTGTGAGATTGACTCGGCTATCCCTGAAAAACGGGGAATGGGTTCGTCAGCGGCTATCAGCATAGCGGCCATTCGTGCGGTATTTGACTATTATGGTGCTGATCTGCCTCATGATGTACTAGAAATCTTGGTCAATCGGGCTGAGATGATTGCCCATATGAATCCAAGTGGTTTGGATGCTAAGACCTGTCTCAGTGACCAGCCTATTCGCTTTATCAAGAACGTAGGATTTACAGAGCTTGAGATGGATTTATCTGCCTATTTGGTAATTGCCGATACGGGCGTTTATGGTCATACTCGTGAAGCTATTCAAGTGGTTCAAAACAAGGGCAAGGATGCCCTACCGTTTTTGCATGCCTTGGGAGAATTGACCCAGCAGGCAGAGGATGCGATTTCACAAAAAGATACTGAAGGATTGGGACAAATCCTTAGTCAAGCGCATTTACATTTAAAAGAAATTGGTGTCAGTAGTCCTGAGTCAGATTCTTTGGTTGAAACGGCTCTTAGCCATGGTGCTCTAGGTGCCAAGATGAGCGGTGGTGGGCTAGGTGGCTGTATCATAGCCTTGGCAGCCGATTTAACACAAGCTCAAGAACTAGCAGAAAGATTAGAAGAGAAAGGAGCTGTTCAGACATGGATAGAGAGCCTGTAACAGTACGTTCCTACGCAAATATTGCTATTATCAAATATTGGGGAAAGAAAAAAGAAAAAGAGATGGTGCCTGCTACTAGTAGTATCTCTCTGACTTTGGAAAATATGTACACGGAGACGACCTTGTCGCCTTTACCGACGGATGCGACGGCTGATGCATTTTATATCAATGGCCAGTTACAAAATAAGGCGGAGCATGCCAAGATGAGTAAGATTATTGATCGTTACCGTCCAGAGGGTGAAGGCTTTGTTCGTATCGAGACTCAAAACAATATGCCTACCGCGGCGGGTCTGTCCTCAAGTTCTAGTGGTTTGTCCGCCCTGGTCAAAGCTTGTAATGCTTATTTCAAGCTTGGATTGGATAGAAGTCAGTTGGCACAGGAGGCTAAGTTTGCCTCAGGATCATCCTCTCGGAGTTTTTATGGACCACTCGGTGCCTGGGATAAGGATAGTGGGGAAATTTATCCTGTAGAGACAGACTTGAAACTAGCTATGATTATGTTGGTGCTAGAGGACAAGAAAAAACCAATCTCTAGTCGTGATGGGATGAAACTTTGTGTGGAAACATCGACGACCTTTGATGACTGGGTCCGTCAGTCTGAGAAAGACTATCAGGATATGCTGGTTTATCTCAAGGAAAATGACTTTGCCAAGGTTGGGGAGTTAACGGAGAAAAATGCCCTGGCTATGCATGCTACGACCAAAACAGCATCACCAGCCTTTTCTTATCTGACGGATGCCTCTTATGAGGCCATGGACTTTGTCCGCCAGCTCCGTGAGCAAGGGGAAGCCTGCTACTTTACTATGGATGCTGGTCCCAATGTCAAAGTCCTCTGTCAAGAGAAAGACTTGGAGCATTTATCAGAAATCTTCAGTCAGCGTTATCGCTTGATTGTGTCAAAAACAAAGGATTTGAGCCAAGATGATTGCTGTTAAAACTTGCGGAAAACTCTATTGGGCAGGTGAATATGCTATTTTAGAGCCAGGGCAGTTATCTTTGATAAAGGCCATCCCCATCTATATGAAGGGGGAGATTGATTTTTCTGATAGTTACCGTATCTACTCAGATATGTTTGATTTTGCAGTGGATTTGACACCAAATTCTGACTATAGCTTGATTCAAGAAACGATTGCTTTAGTGGAAGATTTCCTGACTTATCGAGGTCAAACTTTAAGACCTTTTTCTCTAGAAATTCGTGGAAAAATGGAACGAGAAGGGAAAAAGTTTGGTCTGGGTTCTAGCGGTAGCGTCGTTGTTTTGGTCATCAAGGCTCTGCTAGCTCTATATAATCTTTCGGTTGATCAGGAGCTCTTGTTCAAGCTGGCTAGCGCGGTCTTGCTCAAGCGCGGAGACAATGGTTCTATGGGAGACCTTGCCTGTATTGTGGCAGAGGATTTGGTTCTCTACCAGTCATTTGATCGCCAAAAGGTGGCTGCTTGGTTGGAAGAAGAAAATTTGTCGACAGTTTTAGAGCGTGATTGGGGATTTTCAATTTCACAAGTGCAACCAGCCCTAGAATGTGATTTTCTAGTGGGATGGACCAAGGAAGTGGCTGTATCGAGTCACATGGTCCAGCAAATCAAGCAAAATATCAATCAGAATTTTTTAAATTCCTCAAAAGAAACGGTGGCTGCTTTGGTAGAAGCCTTGGAGCATGGGGAATCAGAAAAAATTATCGAGCAAGTAGAAGTAGCCAGCAAGCTCTTAGAAGGCTTGAGCGTAGATATTTACACGCCTTCGCTTAGACAACTAAAAGAAGCCAGTCAAAATTTGCAGGCTGTTGCCAAGAGTAGTGGCGCTGGTGGTGGTGACTGTGGTATTGCCTTGAGTTTTGATGCGCACTCAACTGAAACCTTAAAAAATCGCTGGGCCGATCTGGGGATTGAGCTCTTATACCAAGAAAGGATAGGACATGACGACAAATCGTAAGGACGAGCACATCCGCTATGCCCTTGAGCAGAAAAGTTCCTATAATAGCTTTGATGAGGTCGAGTTAATACATTCTTCGCTACCACTCTATGACCTGGATGAAATCGATCTTTCGACAGAATTTGCTGGTCGAAAATGGGATTTTCCTTTTTATATCAATGCTATGACGGGTGGAAGCGATAAGGGAAGAGAAATCAATCAAAAGCTGGCTCAGGTGGCGGAAGCCTGTGGTATTTTATTTGTAACGGGTTCTTATAGCGCAGCCCTCAAAGATCCAGCAGATGCCTCTTTTTCTGTCAAGTATGATCATCCAAATCTCCTTCTTGGAACCAATATTGGATTAGACAAGCCTGTCGAGTTAGGCCTTCAGACTGTAGAAGAGATGCATCCTGTTCTCTTGCAAGTGCATGTCAATGTCATGCAGGAATTGCTTATGCCTGAGGGAGAAAGAAGGTTCAGAAGCTGGCAATTGCATCTAGCAGATTATAGCAAGCAAATTCCTGTTCCTATTGTCCTAAAGGAAGTGGGCTTTGGAATGGATACCAATACAATCGAGAGAGCCTATGAACTAGGTGTTCGTACCGTCGATCTATCAGGTCGTGGTGGTACCAGCTTTGCCTATATCGAAAACCGTCGCAGTGGCCAGCGTGATTACCTCAATCAATGGGGTCAGTCTACCATGCAAGCCCTTCTCAATGCCCAAGGCTGGAAAGACAAGGTTGAACTCTTGGTTAGTGGAGGTGTTCGCAATCCGCTGGATATGATTAAGTGCTTGGTCTTTGGGGCTAAGGCTGTAGGACTGTCTCGAACAATTCTGGAATTGATTGAAACCTATTCAGTCGAAGAAGTGATTGATATTGTCCAAGGCTGGAAAGATGATTTACGACTCATCATGTGTGCCCTTAATTGTACAACCATAGCAGATCTGCAAAAAGTAGACTATCTTCTTTATGGAAAATTAAAAGAAGCAAAGGATCAGATGAAAAAGGCGTAACCACCGCCTTTTTTTCCATCTTCAGACCGAGGTGACTTTTTTGAATTGTGATAAAATAGAAGGAGAGGATGCACCTATGAGAAAATTTAAAATCTTTTTATTTATCGAAACCTGTCTGTTGACAGGAGCTCTGATTTTGATGGTATCAGAGCATTTTTCGCGTTTTCTGCTGATTTTATTCCTCTTTTTGCTTTTAATTCGCTATTACACTGGTAAAGAGGGCAATAATCTTCTTTTAGTGGTGGCAACCATTCTCTTCTTTTTCATCGTCATGCTCAATCCTTTTGTGATTCTAGCTATTTTTGTTGCAGTCATCTATAGCCTCTTTCTTCTTTATCCGATGATGAACCAGGAAAAAGAGCAGACAAATTTGGTTTTTGAAGAGGTGGTGATGGTTAAGAAGGAGAAAAATCGTTGGTTTGGAAATCTCCATCATTTTTCAAGCTACCAGACTTGCCAGTTTGATGATATCAATCTCTTTCGTCTCATGGGCAAGGATACTATTCATCTGGAGAGGGTCATCCTAACCAATCATGACAATGTCATTATCCTCAGAAAGATGGTAGGAACGACCAAAATCATCGTACCTGTAGATGTGGAAGTCAGTCTCAGCGTTAACTGTCTCTATGGTGATTTGACTTTTTTCAATCAGCCCAAGCGAGCCCTCCGAAATGAACACTATCATCAAGAAACAAGAGACTACCTTAAGAGTAACAAGAGTGTCAAGATTTTCTTGACCACTATGATTGGAGATGTTGAGGTGGTTAGAGGATGAAAAAACAAGCCTATGTAATCATTGCCATTACCTCCTTTCTGTTTGTCTTATTTTTCTCTCACAGCTTATTGGAAATTCTTGATTTTGACTGGTCTATTTTCCTGCACGATGTCGAAAAAATAGAAAAATTTGTCTTTTTGTTGCTGGTATTCAGCATGTCCATGACCTGTCTCTTAGCCTTATTTTGGCGAGGTATTGAAGAGCTTTCTCTAAGAAAAATGCAGGCTAATCTCAAGCGTTTATTGGCAGGGCAAGAAGTGGTTCAGCTTGCAGATCCAGATTTGGATGCCAGTTTCAAGTCCTTGTCAGGTAAACTTAACCTTTTGACAGAAGCTCTTCAAAAGGCTGAAAATCACAGTCTTGCTCAGGAAGAGGAAATTATCGAGAAGGAACGGAAGCGGATTGCTCGGGATTTGCACGATACAGTCAGTCAGGAGTTGTTTGCAGCCCACATGATTTTGTCAGGTATCAGTCAGCAGGCTTTGAAATTGGATAGAGAAAAGATGCAGACCCAGTTGCAGAGTGTCACAGCTATTTTAGAAACAGCCCAGAAGGATTTGCGGGTCTTGCTCTTGCATTTGCGGCCGGTTGAGTTGGAGCAGAAGAGTCTGGTTGAGGGAATCCAAATCCTCTTAAAAGAGCTTGAGGACAAGAGTGATCTTAAGGTTAGTCTCAAGCAAAATGTGACGAAATTGCCTAAGAAAATCGAGGAACATATCTTCCGTATCCTGCAAGAGTTAATCAGCAATACCCTACGACATGCCCAGGCATCTTGTCTGGACGTCTATCTCTATCAGACAGATTTTGAATTGCAACTGAAGGTGGTGGACAATGGGATTGGGTTCCAACTGGGGAGTTTAGACGACTTGAGTTATGGACTACGCAATATCAAGGAGCGGGTTGAAGATATGGCAGGGACGGTTCAGTTATTAACAGCTCCCAAGCAAGGGCTGGCGGTTGATATCCGTATTCCCCTGCTCGATAAGGAATGATAAAGGAGGAAAGATGAAAATTTTACTAGTAGATGACCATGAAATGGTCCGATTGGGCTTGAAAAGCTACTTTAATCTCCAAGACGATGTAGAAGTTGTGGGTGAGGCGTCCAACGGGTCTCAAGGTATTGACTTGGCCTTGGAACTGCGTCCGGATGTCATTGTCATGGATATTGTCATGCCTGAAATGAATGGGATTGATGCGACCTTGGCTATCCTCAAAGAATGGCCTGAAGCCAAGATTTTGATTGTGAGCTCTTATTTGGACAATGAAAAAATCATGCCAGTATTGAATGCTGGGGCTAAAGGTTATATGCTTAAGACTTCTAGTGCTGACGAATTACTTCATGCCGTCCGTAAGGTGGCTGTTGGCGAGTTGGCTATTGAGCAAGAGGTCAGCAAGAAGGTCGAATACCACCGCAATCACATAGAACTACATGAGGACTTGACTGCGCGTGAGCGAGATGTTCTTCAACTCATCGCCAAGGGCTACGAAAATCAGCGTATCGCAGACGAACTTTTTATCTCTCTCAAGACGGTCAAGACCCACGTGTCCAATATCCTAGCCAAGCTTGAGGTCAGTGATCGCACCCAGGCTGCAGTCTATGCCTTTCAGCATCATTTGGTAGGGCATGAGGAGTTTTAGATGAGTCTAACAGATTTACTTGTTGAGCTAGAAGCAGCAAAAAATTCAAAAAAGGCAGGGCCCATGGAATCCTATATGCGCCATCAATTTTTCTTCCTAGGTATTGCGGCTCCTGAAAGAAATGCACTCTATAAAAAATACTTTCCAAAAGCGAAAAAAACAAAGATTATCGACTGGAATTTTGTAGATACTTGCTGGGAAAAAGAGTTTAGAGAATACCAGTATGTGGCGGCCAATTATTTGAAAGCTATGCAGTCTTATCTAAAGGACAGCGATTTGCCTAAGCTAGAGCAGTTGGTTGTTACCAAATCTTGGTGGGATACGGTGGATATCCTAGATCGAGTAGTAGGGAGTTTGGTGTATGACCACCCTGAACTAGAAGAAATAATCTTAAAATGGAGCCTATCAGATAATATCTGGCTGAGACGGGTCGCTATTGACCACCAGTTGTTAAGAAAAGAGAAGACCAATGTTCAATTAATGGAAAAGATTCTGCTTCATAATTTGAACCAAACAGAATTCTTTCTCAATAAAGCCATTGGCTGGGCTCTAAGAGACTACTCCAAAACCAATCCAACTTGGGTAGCAGGCTTCATTGAGAAAAACAAGGAAAGAATGGCTGACCTTAGTATCAAAGAAGCGAGCAAGTACCTCTAGAGTGATTGAAAAGCGCGTTCATTACTTGAAAACAGTCGCCCATTTATGTTATAATAGACTGTATTTAAAAAATTTTAAGGAGAAATGACAGAATGTCTGTATCATTTGAAAACAAAGAAACAAACCGTGGTGTCTTGACTTTCACTATCTCTCAAGACCAAATCAAACCAGAATTGGATCGTGTCTTCAACTCAGTGAAGAAATCTCTTAATGTTCCAGGTTTCCGTAAAGGTCACCTTCCACGTCCTATCTTCGACAAAAAATTTGGTGAAGAGTCACTTTACCAAGACGTTATGAACGCTCTTTTGCCAAATGCTTATGAAGCAGCTGTAAAAGAAGCTGGTCTTGAAGTGGTTGCTCAACCAAAAATTGACGTAACTTCAATGGAAAAAGGTCAAGACTGGGTTATCACTGCTGAAGTTGTTACAAAACCTGAAGTAAAATTGGGTGACTACAAAAACCTTGAAGTATCAGTTGATGTAGAAAAAGAAGTAACTGACGCTGACGTTGAAGAGCGTATCGAACGCGAACGCAATAACTTGGCTGAATTGGTTATCAAAGAAGCTGCGGCTGAAAACGGTGACACTGTTGTCATCGACTTCGTTGGTTCTATCGACGGTGTTGAATTTGATGGCGGAAAAGGTGAAAACTTCTCACTTGGACTTGGTTCAGGTCAATTCATCCCTGGTTTCGAAGACCAATTGGTAGGTCACTCAGCTGGCGAAACTGTTGATGTTATCGTAACATTCCCAGAAGACTACCAAGCAGAAGATCTTGCAGGTAAAGAAGCTAAATTCGTAACAACTATCCACGAAGTAAAAGCTAAAGAAGTTCCAGCTCTTGACGATGAGCTTGCAAAAGACATCGACGAAGAAGTTGAAACACTTGCTGAATTGAAAGAAAAATACCGCAACGAATTGGCTGCTGCTAAAGAAGAAGCTTACAAAGATGCAGTTGAAGGTGCAGCAATTGATAAAGCTGTAGAAAACGCTGAAATCGTAGAACTTCCAGAAGAAATGATTCACGAAGAAGTTCACCGCTCAGTAAACGAATTCCTTGGAAACTTGCAACGTCAAGGTATCAACCCTGACATGTACTTCCAAATCACTGGAACTACTCAAGAAGACCTTCACAATCAATACCAAGCAGAAGCTGAGTCACGTACTAAGACTAACCTTGTTATCGAAGCAGTTGCCAAAGCTGAAGGATTTGACGCTTCAGAAGAAGAAATCCAAAAAGAAATCGAGCAATTGGCTGCAGATTACAACATGGAAGTTGCACAAGTACAAAGCTTGCTTTCAGCTGATATGTTGAAACACGATATCACAATCAAAAAAGCTGTTGAATTGATTACAAGCACAGCAACAGTTAAATAATCTTATACTCTTCGAAAATCTCTTCAAACTACGTCAGCGTCGCCTTACCGTATATATGTTACTGACTTCGTCAGTTCTATCTACAACCTCAAAGCAGTGCTTTGAGCAACCTGTGGCTATCTTCCTAGTTTGCTCTTTGATTTTCATTGAGTATTAATAAACAAAAAGCCCACCTGATTAGGTGGGTTTTCTTATACACTATTTTCCAAAAATCTCTTTGAGGTCTGCGTCTGTAATCCCAATCATGGCGGGGATGCTGTCCCAGTTTTCTTCGGTCAGGATGTAGGATTCTTCAGAGGCGCTTGATGTGGCTGTTTCAGAGACAGCTGGTTGCTTTTCTTCAACATTATCTAGTAGGTCACTGAAACGTTCAATCAGATAGGTTTTTCGGGCAGTTCCGATGTGTTGGGTTGCATAATCAAAGGCCTGTAATTCGCCTAGTAAGATAAGCTTGCTTTTGGCGCGTGTAATGGCTGTGTAGATGAGATTGCGCTCCAGCATACGCCTACTAGCACTAGTGATAGGCAGGATGACAACAGGGAACTCACTTCCTTGTGATTTATGGATACTCATGGCATAGGCCAAGCGAATCTTGTACCATTCGTTACGTGGGTAAGAGACCTCATTGCCATCAAAATCAATGACAATCTCGTCTTGCTTCGACTCGGTGTATTTACCAGGAATCAGGTCTGTTATGGTTCCCAAATCCCCATTAAAAACATTGATTTCAGCATCGTTGACCAAATGAATGACCTTGTCTCCTTTACGATAGTGGCACTGGGGAGCTTCAAAACTGAGTTGATCTTTTTGTGGTGGGTTGAGCAGGTCTTGCATGAGCTGGTTGATGGCATCAATCCCTGCTGTTCCTCGGTACATGGGAGCCAGAACTTGGATATCACGGGCAGGGATACCACTTCTGAGGGCAGCCCCTAAGATTTTTTCAATGGTAGCAGGAATATGTCCGCTAGCAATTTCAAAGTAGGAACGGTCAGCTTTTTTCTGGGTAAAATCAGCTGGCAAGATGCCCTGTCGAATTTGACTAGCTAGGGTGACGATGGTTGATTCTTCGCTTTGCCGGTAAATTTTTTCCAAGCGAGTCTGAGGAATTAAGGGAATATGGAGTAGATCCGCTAGAACCTGTCCGGGACTGACAGACGGGAGCTGGTCGCTGTCACCCACGATAAGGATCTTGCTGTTAGAAGAGATGTTGGAGAAGAGTTGATTGGCCAGCCAAGTATCTACCATGGAAAATTCATCTACGATGATAAAGTCAGCATCCAGATAATCTTCCAGATGACTGGTATCATCGTCACCTGTCATTCCTAAATGACGGTGTATGGTCGCGCTAGGCAAGCCTGTTAATTCATTCATGCGTCGAGCAGCTCGTCCAGTTGGAGCAGCAAGAAGAATCGGCAAGTTGCTTTTCTTCCTGAGGTCAAGTCCCTCTAACAGGGCGTAAACAGCGATGATCCCATTGATAACAGTTGTCTTACCAGTACCAGGTCCACCTGTCAGGATAAAGACCTTGTTCTGGATAGCATCACAGATAGCCTGTTTTTGAATATTATCATACTCAATTCCCAGCTCTTCCTCGACAGTAGCGATATGTTTTTGAATGGTTTCTAAATCATGACTCTTCTGTTTTCCTTTTTCAAGGATACGAACCAAGTGACTGCGGATGCCTTCCTCGGCGAAAAAGAGGCTGTTGTCAAAAATTTTGGTATCAATCTGCTGAACCTTGTCTTCTTCAATCAGGTAGGAGAGTTCTTGGGCCACTTGGCTGGGGTCCAGTTCCACGGGGCGAGAAGATTCAAGGAGAGTAAGGGTTTGTTCCAGCAAATCCCGTGCTTCAACATAGGTGTCCCCTGTTTCCATACAGGTCTGAAAAAGACTATGTACTAGACCGGCGCGGAAGCGTTCTGGAGCCTGACTTTCGATACCTAGTTCCTCTGCTAGTTGGTCAGCAATGGTAAAGCCTAAACCCTTGATATCCTCAACCAACTGGTAGGGATAGTTTTCAACCACATCAAGGGTTTCTTCCTTGTAAAAGTCTTGAATCTGGAAGGCTAGTTTGTTGGGAATGCCGTAGTTGGCAAGTTTGGCCAAAACCATCTCTGTTCCGTAGTTGAGACGAAGGGTGGAAACGAAAGCCTCACGATTTTTGGCAGAGAGTCCTGAGATGCCTTCTAGCTTTTCTGGGTGTTGCAAAATTTCGTCAATGGTATTGTCGCCATATGTATCCACAATTTTCTGAGCTGTCTTGAGACCAATCCCCTTGAAATGGCTACTTGAAAAGTACTTGACCAAGCCCTTGCTAGTTGGTTTTGCGCGTTCATATCGGCTGATTTGCAGTTGCTCCCCATACTTGGAGTGCTGGACAATTTGCCCCCAAAAAGTATAGTCTTCTCCCTCGATCACGTCAGCCATGGTGCCCGTGACAATGATTTCAAAATCATTAAAATCCTCTGCGTCCGTATCTTCGATTTCTAGGAGGAGGATGCGATAAAAATTGCTGGGATTTTCAAAAATAATCCGTTCAATGGTTCCTGAAAAATAAACTTCCATAAGATTCCTTTGCATAAATAGGTGAGAGTTAATACTCTTCGAAAATCTCTTCAAACCACGTCAGCTTCCATTTGCAACCTCAAAACAGTATTTTGAGCAGCCTGCGGCTAGCTTCCTAGTTTGCTCTTTGATTTTCATTGAGTATAACTTTGTTTCTATCTTAATCAAACTGGATAGTGAATAATCATATTCTCACGATAGAAGAAGAGGCTGAGATTCTTGATTCTCGGCCTCTTAGGTCTCTTAAAATGTTCCGATACGGGTGATTGGCCAGAAGCGGAATTTAGCTTCCCCTGTGATATCTTTTGCTTTAAAAGTACCTACATGGCGGCTGTCGCTAGAAACCAAGCGGTCATCTCCGAGGAGAAGGTATTCTCCTTCTGGGACAGTAAAGCTAAAGTTAGTATTGTAGTTGACATCGACTGTGAAGGCTTGGGCTTTTTGAGCGATACTTCTAAAGAAAGTGCCTTTATTTCCTTCAAATCCCTTGCCTGAGTAAGTGCTTTGGAGTTTGTCATCCTTGAAACGTTTGATGTAGTCTGCTAGGTAAGGTTCGTCCGTCTCTTTATCATTGATGTAAAGTTTATCATTTTCGTAACGGATGGTATCGCCAGGCATTCCAATCACGCGCTTGACGATGTCCTTATTGCCATCTTCCTCATGGGCCACCACGATATCAAAACGGTCAATAGGGAGGTGTTTGACAACAAAGAGAATTTCACCGTCCGCTAGGGTCGGATCCATGGAATGTCCTTCTACGCGGACATTGCTCCAAAAAAAGATACGGCTTAAGGCTAGTAATGACAGAATTAGGAGGAATAATCCCCACTCTTTTAGGAAATGTTTAAATGAATTCATAATTTACCTTTCTAAGCGTTTTTTCGCTTTTTCAGTATTTTTAAAGTGTAGCTTGGCGCAGAAATTGAGTCCCTTCATGCCATAGGCTTGCAAAATCTGGCTAGCTACCTTATCAGAAGCAGTTCCAGCTCCACTTGGAAGTTGATAGCCCAGTTCTCGTCCCAGATTTTCAAGATTTTCCAGAAAGAGGTCACGCGCAATGATAGAAGAAACTGCGACAGCCAAGTATTTGCCCTCAGCCTTTTCTTCTAAGCTGATAGGATTGCTGAAACGATTGGCCTCTTGTGCCAAGTACTTGTCATAATTTTTAGCACTGGTAAAGGCATCAATCACAATTTTCTCAGGCTGAAGTCCTTTTTGAAGGAGGAGATAGATAGCCTGGTTATGGAGGGCTACCTTAACAGAAACAGCATTGTAGCGTTCTCCGATGACCTCGTTGTACTTGCTTGGTGAGAGAAGCAGGGCCTGGTGCTGGATTTTTTCCTTGAGAATAGGGGCAATCTGACGAATCTTTTGGTCGGTCAGAGTTTTAGAATCTCCCACACCGAGTTTTCGCAAGAAGTCATGCTGGTCAGGTGTGACAAAGGAAGCCACAACTGCAAGCCCACCAAAGTAGGAACCATTTCCCACCTCATCTGTCCCAATTAAAGGAAGATTTTGTCCCCTGGTTTCCTCTACAGCTTGATAGCCAAAGAAACTGGCGTATTTCTCAGCCCCTTCACCCTGAAGCAAGACCTTTCCAGAAGTATAGATAGAAACTGTTGCTTGAGGTAGTCGCAAAAAGTAGCGGATATAGGGATTCTTGCTGGGAGCCAGACTGGTTTGATAGTGTTCAAGAAAAGCCTGAATCTCCTTTTCACTTGGTGTGAGTGTTATACTTGCCATAGTTTCTATTGTACCATAAAAGCAGGCAAATTTGTAAAAACTGACAAAGTTAGCGAATTTTGGTATAATATCGTGAGGTGAATTTTATGGCAAATCTAAATCGATTCAAATTTACATTCGGAAAAAAATCATTAACCTTGACAAGCGAGCATGATAATCTCTTTATGGAGGAAATCGCCAAGGTTGCGACAGAAAAATACCAAGCAATTAAAGAACAAATGCCTAGCGCAGATGATGAAACAATCGCTCTTTTGTTGGCAGTCAACTGTTTATCAACTCAGCTCAGCCGTGAGATTGAATTTGACGATAAGGAACAAGAGCTAGAAGAACTCCGTCACAAGCTTGTGACTTGCAAGCAAGAACAGAGCAAGATTGAGGATTCCTTATGATTTCACTCCTTCTTCTATTGGTCTTGGCTTGGGGATTTTATATCGGCTATCGGAGAGGCCTGCTCTTACAGATTTATTACCTGATTTCAGCTATGGCATCGGCTTTTATGGCTGGCCAGTTTTATAAGGGACTTGGAGAGCAGTTCCATTTATTACTTCCTTATGCAAATCCGCAGGAAGGTCAGGGAACTTTCTTTTTCCCATCGGATCAACTCTTTCAGCTGGATAAGGTCTTTTACGCAGGGATCGGTTACTTGCTTGTATTTGGGATTGTCTATAGTATCGGTCGTTTGCTTGGTCTCCTATTACACTTACTTCCTAGTAAAAAACTGGGTGGTAAGTTGTTCCAAGTTTCAGCAGGTGTCTTGTCCATGTTGGTGACCTTATTTGTCTTGCAAATGGCCTTGACCATCTTGGCGACTATCCCCATGGCAGTTATACAAAATCCTCTTGAAAAGAGTATCGTCGCAAAACATATCATCCAGAGCATACCAGTAACAACTAGTTGGCTTAAACAAATCTGGGTGACAAATTTAATCGGATAAAAAGGGCAGGAGTTTTCCTAGCCCTTTGTTTACAGATTTGACTCGAATCTATCAGAATGTAAAAATCTAATACTCTTCGAAAATCTCTTCAAACCACGTCAGCTTCCATCTGCAACCTCAAAACACTGTTTTGAGCAACCTGCGGCTAGCTTCCTAGTTTGCTCTTTGATTTTTATTGAGTATCATACACCTAGACATTCAAAGACAAGGAAATAACGATGAACAAGAAAATATTAGAAACATTAGAGTTCAATAAGGTCAAGGCCTTGTTTGAACCTCATTTGTTGACCGAGCAGGGCTTGGAGCAATTGAGACAGCTGACTCCGACTGCTAAAGCGGATAAAATCAAACAGGCTTTTGCTGAGATGAAGGAAATGCAGGCTCTCTTTGTCGAGCAACCGCATTTTACTATTCTCGCAACCAAGGAAATCGCAGGAGTCTGCAAGCGTTTGGAGATGGGGGCGGACCTCAATATCGAGGAGTTCCTCCTCTTGAAGCGCGTACTTCTTGCCAGCCGAGAGCTGCAAAGTTTTTATGCCAATCTGGAAAATGTCAGCTTGGAAGAATTAGCCCTTTGGTTTGAGAAATTACATGATTTTCCGCAATTACAAGGAAATCTCCAAGCCTTTAATGATGCAGGTTTCATTGAAAATTTTGCCAGTGAAGAATTGGCGCGCATCCGTCGAAAAATCCATGATAGCGAGAGTCAGGTACGCGATGTTTTACAGGACCTGCTCAAGCAAAAAGCGCAGATGTTGACAGAAGGGATTATTGCCAGCAGAAATGGCCGTCAGGTTCTACCTGTCAAAAACACTTACCGTAATAAGATTGCAGGTGTCGTCCATGATATTTCTGCCAGCGGAAACACCGTCTATATCGAACCCCGTGAGGTGGTCAAACTGAGCGAAGAAATCGCTAGTCTGCGAGCAGATGAGCGTTATGAAATGCTTCGCATTCTCCAAGAAATTTCTGAGCGTATCCGCCCTCATGCGGCTGAGATTGCCAATGATGCTTGGATTATCGGCCATCTGGACTTGATTCGTGCCAAGGTCCGCTTTATCCAAGAAAGGCAAGCAGTCGTACCTCAGCTGTCAGAAAATCAAGAAATTCAACTGCTACATGTCTGCCATCCTTTGGTCAAAAATGCCGTCGCAAATGATGTCCATTTTGGCCAAGATTTAACAGCCATTGTCATCACAGGTCCCAATACTGGTGGTAAGACCATCATGCTCAAAACTCTGGGATTGACGCAGATCATGGCTCAGTCTGGTTTGCCGATTTTAGCAGACAAGGGAAGTCGTGTTGGTATTTTTGAAGAAATTTTTGCTGATATTGGCGATGAACAGTCTATTGAACAGAGCTTGTCTACCTTCTCTAGCCACATGACCAATATTGTGGATATTCTTGGCAAGGTCAATCAACATTCACTCTTACTCTTGGATGAGTTGGGGGCTGGTACAGATCCCCAAGAGGGAGCCGCTCTTGCCATGGCTATTCTGGAGGACCTTCGCCTGCGTCAAGTCAAGACTATGGCGACCACCCACTATCCAGAACTCAAGGCCTACGGTATTGAGACAGCCTTTGTGCAAAATGCCAGCATGGAGTTTGATACTGCAACTCTTCGCCCGACCTATCGCTTTATGCAGGGTGTTCCTGGCCGAAGCAATGCCTTCGAAATCGCTAAACGTTTAGGCCTATCTGAAGTTATCGTAGGGGATGCTAGTCAGCAGGTCGATCAGGACAATGATGTCAATCGGATTATTGAGCAGCTGGAAGAGCAGACGCTAGAGAGTCGCAAACGCTTGGATAATATCCGTGAGGTGGAGCAAGAAAATCTCAAGATGAACCGTGCTCTCAAAAAACTCTACAACGAGCTCAATCGTGAAAAGGAAACCGAGCTTAACAAGGCGCGTGAACAGGCTGCTGAGATTGTAGACATGGCCCTCAGTGAAAGTGACCAGATTCTCAAAAATCTCCACAGTAAATCTCAACTTAAACCCCATGAAATCATTGAAGCCAAGGCCAAGCTGAAGAAATTGGCTCCTGAAAAAGTGGACTTGTCTAAAAACAAGGTCCTTCAAAAGGCCAAGAAAAAACGAGCTCCAAAGGTGGGAGATGATATCGTGGTTCTCAGTTATGGCCAGCGTGGTACCCTGACCAGTCAACTCAAGGATGGTCGCTGGGAAGCCCAAGTTGGTTTGATCAAGATGACCTTGGAAGAAAAAGAATTTGACCTTGTTCAAGCTCAGCAAGAAAAGCAAGTCAAGAAGAAACAGGTCAATGTTGTGAAACGAACTTCTGGTCGTGGCCCACAAGCCAGACTGGACCTTCGAGGCAAACGCTATGAAGAGGCTATGAATGAGCTAGATGCCTTCATTGACCAAGCCCTGCTTAATAATATGGCTCAAGTTGACATCATCCATGGTATCGGAACAGGTGTCATCCGTGAAGGAGTTACCAAATACCTACAAAGAAACAAGCATGTCAAGAGTTTCGGCTATGCCCCACAAAATGCTGGAGGCAGTGGTGCGACTATTGTGACTTTTAAAGGATAAGAAAAGCCTGAGGAAATATGTAGTTCCTCAAGCTTTTTTTGCTTTCTAGATTAGATATCTAAAGGTTGTCCAGTGCGATTGAGTTGTGTGACAGTAACAAAGAAATCCTCTCTCATTCGAGTCAGAAGTTGATTTGGATAGATTTGTTCAAAGTTATCAAGACTAGCAAAGATATGTTTAGCAAGCTCTAGACCTTTGACATCATCTTGTCTGAGAAAATTATTAGCCCGCTCCATGGAAAGACCAATCATCTCTGTCATCTTGGTACTCAGTAGAGGGAAGGTATTAATCACTTCCAGAGTCTTCAACGCTAGATTTTCAGCTTTATCATAGTAGCCATTAACAGAGTAATGCTTGATAGCAGTTCTTAAGCAGGCAATATAGTAGTCAGCAGTACGGATTGAATGGTATTCAGTCTGTTTTTTTAGAGTATCTAATAAGTGGTAGAGTCTGTAGTCTAAAAATTCGATTGAAAAGTGAGGAAGGATAGATGAAAAGATATTCACTTCAATTTTATTCCAATCGTCCAATTCACTAAGATAGTTCTTGATATATTCTAGTTCTTGATAATCTTTTGGAGTCAGAAAAGAATCGCCGATGATGTTTGCGATAGCAAATTTATTGACTACACGATTGGCAATTACATAGTGTTCAGCAATCCCAGGATTTTCTAAGGGCTGATTAATCAAGCTAATAATCTTTTTAAATTCACGCTTATAGGCCAAATCAGCAACTTGAGCCTGTAATTTATGAAATTCAGTTGGGAACATCTGCGTTTTGAGACTATCAAAGGTTTCTTTATCAATTCCAATATTAGAAAGAATCTCTTCAAATTTTTGAATGGTTATTCGAGATTTTCCTTGCTCAAACTGACGTAAAAAGTGAGGAGTCACTGTAGTTCCAGCAGCTTCCTTCTGTGTAAATCCTCTCTCCTCGCGGATGGCCTTATAGACTAATCCATACACACTTTCATCTTGCATCCTAAATCTCCTCAAGTCCTTTTTTTCATTCTATCATAATTCTACCAGTTTTTAAGGAAATTTTTAGAAAAAAGTAATTATAGTTACGTTTTTTCGGGGGGGGGGGGGGGGTAATTGTTCAATAAAGGTAAATATAGATACGCTTTTAGTAAATAAGGTAAATAGCATGCTATACTGTAACCGTAAACAACAAAATATAAAAGGAGATTACTTATAATTATAATTTGTTAAATGCCTCTACGAAATAATAGAGAGTTACTAAACAAGTTGTTATGAAAAGGAGTAGTTATGGCATTAAATATATTTGAAGTTGTTCGGTATGAAGGAGAAGATACTAGGAATATACTAGCTTGGCGACATCCTAATAAAAATATGAAACCTGGAACAACTTTGATTGTTAATCCTGGTCAGCGAGCTGTTTTTTTCTCAAATGGTCGAGCTGTTGAAAGTTATGAGGAAGGTAAACATAAGATTGATGGAAACAATACTCAGTTTCTATCTGGACTAAAATCTTTTGTCAGTGGGGGTGTGTCACCAGATTCTTCGTTCCTTTGGTTTGTCAACATGTACGATTTACAACCAATTGGATGGGGGACACCGTCACCGATATTGGTTAGAGATCCAGAAAGTCAAATTCCTGTTGAGCTAAAATCGTATGGGAACTTTATTCCGAGAATTGTTGATTTAGAAACTTTTATCTTAGAGTTTATGCCAAGCCATCCAGATATGATTACAGCTGATGTCTTTCAAAAACGCTTTAGACAAGCTGCTATAGGCATTATCAATTCAGCTGTTTCTCAGGTGGTTTATAACAATAAGATTGCAGTCATTGATATTGAAAAGCACACGTATGATATAGCTTTGGAATTATCAAAAATTTTATCAAATCATTTTTCTAAATATGGGATTAGTGTTGAAGAATTCAATATTGAATCTCTGAAGGTTAATAAAGATAGTCATGGTTATAAGGAGATTTTTGAATATCATCAAAGAGTTTTGACTTCCAAAGGTAAACGTGCAGGTCGTGACATTGAAGGTTACACTTATCAAGAAGAGCGTCAATTTGATGTTTTAGAAGAAGCAGCACAAAATGAAGGCTCTGCAGGTAACCTAATGGGAGCTGGTATGGGGATATCTATGGGACTTGGATTAGGAGCCCAATTTGGTAATTTGATGGGAAGTATGGGAAATACGCCTTCACCAGATAAACAACCAAATCAGAATCAATCCGTTTCAAATGAAGAAATCGGTTTAGCTAAGTTTTGTAGTCAATGTGGGACTGCATTTTTAGAGGGAGCTAAGTTCTGTTCCAATTGTGGTCAGGCAAGATAGGAGAAGAATATGAGTAAAAATATTTGGATTTATGTAGCTGGTGCTGTGACCATCATTACTACAATTATTTTAGGATTATTAATTCCGCATCTATCTATTTCTTTATACTATGTTGCCTTGGGATTTTTAGTAATAGCAGAGTTTGTGTTTTTCCTACAAATGGTTATCAAGCGTCAATTTACAGATTGGCTACCAATCAATGTAGTTACAGCTATTTGGATAATTGGGCAAGTTTTCATGATGCCTCTAGTACAAATTTTACCAAGTTTTCTATTTTGGATTATTGAAGTACTAGCAATCGGTTTGGTGGCCATTATAGGCTCTTTAACAGCAGCGGATAGCCACTATCGTAAAGAACGGGCAGAAGCTTTCTCAGAAAATGCAGAGGATGTTTTTAATACTAAAAAGGGAGATTATTGATGTATCAAATATTTAGATTTTTTAGTTTATACTTTATCGGCTTAACGAGTACTATGTTATTTGTTATTCTCATATCTTGGGGATTTAATGGATTCGATACTATAAGGTTTTTACGTTCATCACCAGTTATATTTACTTCTTTTTCTTTGCTTTTATCTGCCTTTGTTTATTATAGTTGTGGAGTTTTAGAAAATATCAAAATAAAAGCAAAAGCTTTAGATGATGTATATAATGGAGAAGAATCATATAAGGATTCCCTTGATGGAATGTATAATTTATACGATGATGAAAACAACATATACTATGAGGGAGAGGTTGAAAGTTTTTTTGAGACTGCCTGGAGAGTATTGGGAGTATTTATAAAGTGGTTTTTTCTTCAATTAGTATTTTTTGTTTTCAATATGATTTTTACGTCAAATATTGGAATAGAGGCTGGAGCGGGAATACTTTTTTCCATTGTAAGTTTTACTAGTATTGGTATATTTATTGGAATTCCTCTCTTTATTTTTCGTTTACTAGAATGGACGGAGGAGAGAGTTTTGACTTATACACCTTTGATGTCTTTAATCATAATACTCTATTCTGTTCCTAATGTTCCTTATATTATTTTTGCCCTACTATTGTTATGTATCAGACCTCGTGGAAGTTCTATAGCAGAAAATATTGAGGAATGTTTCACCTTTGAAAATTTAAAATATTATGCAACCTTACCTACAGCTATTTTGACAGTCGGTGTTTTTACAACTGCATCATCAAATAAATTATTAAGCTTTATTCTCATTATTGTTACATATCTTGTATGTTTAGTAACTGTCTTAGTAATGACTTATCAGGAGTCAAAACGAGACGAGGAGCGTAAGAAACAGAAGGAAATTAAAAATTTACATCGGATTTTTGCAAGACATAAAATTACAGAATATTCTTATGCGGTCATTTGTCCATCATGTAGTAGCTATAACATTCTTGAATTGGGTAAGGGGAAAGACTGTGGACATTGTGGAGCATGGCTATCTAGAGAGGAGAATTAAATGAGACGTCATCGTTTAATCATTACAAAGTTAATTTATCCAATACTATTTGTGATTAATGTCTACTTGGGTATTCAATTCTATTTATATTTCACATCTTTTCCAGATAAATTTATAAACTATGTCTCGCCTATATACTTGATTGTTTTCTCTGCTTTTGTTTTCTTCTTAGTCTTATCTTTCTTTGTTTTAATGAAGACACCTACTATGAAGAAATATGAAAAGAGTCTAAAAACAGTTTTAGAATATGAGAAACGTGATGAAGATGTTATTCAAAGTCAAGGACAAAAGATCAGCAAAGAAACAGATTATCGTTTATCTGCTAAACGAGTCTACTGTCCAACATGTGATGCACCAACAGAAGGTGTGGTTGGTTCTTCCCTAACCTGTGAAAATTGCGGGGAGACTTTTGAAGTATCTTAGTCATTAGAAATGGATAAAAAGTTAAGTATGGTTTCCCTGATATAAAAAAGTTAGTTTAAAAATCAAATAAAGTATAAATACAGATACTCTTTTCATAAAAATAGTAGAGTCCATACATTACTGTTAGTGTAAACAATAAAAATTTAAAGGAGGTTTTTGATAATGAAGTCAAAAACAGTTTTAGTAACCAGCCTAGCGGCTGCAACATTTGGTCTTGTCTCTCTTGTAGACACAACAGGAGTTCTACCTTTTTCAGCGCAAACGGTGCAGGCTGACACACAAACTCTTATCCCAACGGCAAAATATTATATTATTCTTCCGAATGATGCAGAAATATTTAATAGATGGAAGGGAACTGTTAATATTCCTATTATTGGGGCTACAAAAACTACTCCAGAATTATCTTATTTCCAAGAATCTGATCGCAACTATATAGCTCTTGAGAATAAGTCTGGTGCCAATTACATAGAGTGGAAGGGGACTGTAGAAGAGTTTAAAGAGGCTATTAAGAAGCTGACGGATAAAAAACCAACTCCAAATCCAGCTCCAATTCCACAATCGGATAAAAAACCAACCCCAGATCCAACTCCAATTCCAAAATCTACAGTTCCATCTGGATGGTCAGGTTCGTCCTACTACCAAAATGGTACGAAAGTTACTAATAAGTGGATTTTCGATAAAAACTATAATTCCTACTTCTACCTAGATGCTTCAGGTAACTTTGTCCAAAATTCTTGGGTAGGAAACTATTACCTTAAATCAGGTGGTTACATGGCTAAGAGTGAGTGGATTTTTGATAAGAACTATGGTGCCTACTATTATCTAACGTCTGAGGGAAGCTATTCTTACAGTACTTGGGTTGGTGATTATTATGTTAAATCAAATGGTAAGATGGCTACAAAAGAGTGGATTTTTGATAAAAACTATGATTCATACTATTATTTAACATTAGAAGGCAGCTATGCTCGTAACACATGGGTAGGTGACTACTATCTCAAATCAAATGGTAAGATGGCAGTCAACGAACGTACCCCAGATGGCTACCAAGTAGATAGTTCAGGTAAGTGGGTTAAATAAAATAAAAATAGTGAAAGGAATTAGCACGGGCTGATTCCTTTCTCTTAGATAAGGGAGCAATATGAAAAAGTTATTATTAGCCACAACACTTTCACTAACACTAGTTCTAGGAGGGTGTCAGTATCTACCTTGGAACAAAACTATTGAACCAGCATCCGAGAAAGTAGCAAGTCCAGAGATAGATTACAACCAATACAACAAGGTTCTGGATGACTACGAAAAAGTAGTGAAAGGCACCTCGTCGACTGATATAGATGTCAATCCCCTAGCTAGTCAAGTAAAGTCTTCTCAAGGCTTTTATACAGATGTGGTTTATCACAAGACGGATTTGAATAATGACGGAGTGGATGAACTCTTGCTTGCTCTTGAAATGAAGGGTGGTGGGAAGAGTTTGCTTGATATCCGCACTTTGAAAGATGAAAAAGTGATTCGTCTGATCAATCAAGAAAATCGTTTAGACCAGATTGGTGAGAGAATGACAGTCGGTATCCTGCCAGACAATTCTCTGCTCTATCGTGGAGCTGGTACAGCAACGAGTCACATCTATGCCCACTATCAATTTAGTGAGGACGGCCAGTCCTTGGTGAAGGCCAAGGAAGCTCAAGAGCTAGCAGATCTTGGTGTCGGTTCGCCCATTTCTCTAGAAACCCTAAGTTGGAAGTCAGTTTCTGATAAAATTCCTGGAGGGGCAAGTGCAGATAAGGGTACGGAAGAAACTAAACCAACCGTTGATTATAGTCCTTATAATAGCATTTTGAAGGATTATGAGTTTCTTCTAGACCATAAGTCAGAGGTTAAGGATAATATCAATCTAACTGCTAATGTCTATGCAGGGATGGCAGAACGCAGTCAAGCCTTTACCTATGCAATGGTTGATATGGATAAAAATGGCATTGATGAATTGATTGTATCTTCGAAAAATGGTAGTGAGATTTTAGATATTTTCACACTCAAAGATCAGAAAGTTATTCGCCTCACCAATTCTGAAAATAAAATGCAGATGCTTGGAACTCGATTCAAAGCCTATCTCCTAGAAGATGGGAAGCTTTATACCCAGTGGAATCCGTTCGCAGGAGATCCACAAACCATTCATACTATTTGGAAGTTGAATAGTGGTGGAGACAAACTAGAGAAGGTTAAAGAAGCCAAGACAGAGGATGAAGTTAGTCCTGGTACTCGAATGAATCTATCTAATCTTACTTGGAAATCTGTAACAGAAAAATTTGCTACAACATCATCTTCAACTAGCAAAACTGTTTCTAGCAAAATGGATATTAACTCCATAAAAAATGGGGATTTTTCTAGCATTGAGGGAAGATGGAGTAAAGGTAATGGTGGAGAAGATTTAGTTTTTAGTAAGGATGGGCTAGTGGCTCCAGAACAGTTTAAAGTTGACCTTGCAGAATCAGAAATAGTAAATGATTTTCTACGAGCTCGCTATTCAGGTCCAGCTTTTGGAGTCTTTATTCAATTCATACCAGCAGGAGTTAGAATACCAGACGAGACATCAATGGATGGATTAATATCAGACGCTTCGGATATTAGTAAAGATAGAATTCTCTATCGTGCTTCATTTCCAGTACATAATAAACCAGAACAATTCTTATATCGTGTGGAATAAGAGTGAAACAGATTGATTTAATAACTAATAGCACCTCATGCACATGGGAATGCTCAATCTTTTTCTACAGAGTCAAATAAGAATTTTCTAAAACACATTGACAAAAGCCAACATTTTTTGTAAAATGAGAATCAATTAAATACCAACACCGAATGAAGTTTAATAGAAGTGGTAAATCGTTTGATTTTCCATGACTGTAAATGGACGGAACTCTGGAGAGACCGTAAAGGCACCGAAGGGGCAAGGCAGGCAACTGCTCAAACTCTCAGGTAAAAGGACAGAGCTAGGATAGACCGCTTTTTGGCATTTATCTAAGCATTCCAGAGTACATGTATCTTGCATGTGCTCTTTCTTTTGGGGTTGAAAAGATAGGAGAAGGAAATGTTAGAATTGCTTAAATCAATTGATGCTTTTGCTTGGGGCCCACCCCTCTTGATTTTATTGGTCGGGACAGGGATTTACCTAACTGCCCGTCTAGGCCTCTTGCAGATTTTGCGTCTGCCCAAGGCCTTCCAGCTTATTTTTACCAAGGATAAGGGGCATGGAGATGTATCCAGCTTTGCGGCCTTGTGTACAGCCCTAGCAGCGACAGTTGGTACGGGAAATATTATCGGGGTGGCGACGGCTATCAAGGTCGGTGGCCCAGGAGCTCTCTTTTGGATGTGGATGGCTGCTTTCTTTGGAATGGCTACTAAGTATGCGGAGGGACTGTTAGCTATCAAATACCGTACTAAGGACGACCATGGTGCAGTAGCGGGAGGTCCCATGCACTATATTCTTCTAGGGATGGGAGAAAAGTGGCGTCCACTTGCTATCTTCTTTGCCCTGGCAGGTGTGCTAGTAGCTTTATTGGGAATCGGGACCTTCACACAAGTCAACTCGATTACAGAATCTATCCAAAATACAACGGCTATTTCGCCAGCCATCACTGCTCTTGTGTTGTCTGTATTTGTAGCGATTGCTGTCTTTGGTGGACTCAAGTCCATTTCAAAGGTTTCAACTACTGTTGTTCCTTTTATGGCTATTATTTATATTTTGGGAACTCTTACAGTTATTTTCTTTAATATCGGGAAAATCCCTGCCACAATCGCTTTAATCTTGACATCAGCATTTAGTCCTGTTGCTGCGGTGGGTGGATTTGCTGGTGCTAGCATTCGGATGGCTATCCAAAATGGTGTTGCGCGTGGTGTGTTCTCAAACGAATCTGGTCTGGGTTCAGCTCCCATTGCAGCTGCAGCTGCTAAGACAAATGAACCGGTAGAGCAAGGATTGATTTCCATGACAGGAACCTTTATTGATACCCTCATTATCTGTACCTTGACTGGTTTAACCATCTTGGTGACTGGTGTTTGGAGTGGTGATTTGAATGGAGTTGCCTTGACTCAGTCAGCCTTTTCAACAGTCTTTTCACACTTTGGGCCTGCCCTCTTGACCATCTTCCTTGTGCTCTTTGCCTTTACAACGATTTTAGGTTGGAACTATTACGGGGAACGCTGTTTTGAGTTTCTCTTTGGGGTTCGCTTTATCTGGCTCTACCGTGTGGTCTTTGTGTTCATGGTCTTGTTGGGAGGATTTATCGAGTTGGATATGGTTTGGATTATCGCAGATATCGTCAACGCTTTGATGGCTCTGCCAAACTTGATTGCCCTCTTAGTCTTGTCGCCGGTCGTTATTGCTGAAACTAAAAAGTATTTTAATAAATAATGAAATCACACATTGCGTGTGATTTTTTGCTTTCATAAAAAATTTCTATCAGTGTAATTTAAAATATATATTATACAAGGTATAGAATCTGTGATAGACTAGATTTCAACAACATGAAAAGAGGTTTTATGATGACAACATTTACAATTCATACAGTCGAATCAGCACCAGCAGAAGTGAAAGAAGTTCTTGAAACAGTAGAAAAAGATAATAATGGCTATATTCCTAACCTAATCGGTCTCTTGGCTAATGCACCGACTGCTTTAGAGGCTTACCGTACTGTCGGAGCTATCAACCGTCGCAACAGCTTGACGCCTGTTGAGCGCGAAGTAGTGCAAATCACGGCTGCCGTGACCAATGGTTGTGCCTTCTGTGTCGCAGGTCACACAGCTTTTTCAATCAAACAAATCCAGATGAACGATGACCTTCTTCAAGCCCTTCGCAATCGTACTCCAATTGAAACAGATCCTAAATTGGACACCCTAGCTAAGTTTACCTTGGCAGTTATCAATACCAAGGGTCGTGTAGGAGATGAAGCCTTGGCTGAGTTTCTAGAAGCTGGTTATAGCCAACAAAATGCCTTGGATGTGGTTCTTGGTGTCAGCCTAGCAAGCCTCTGCAACTATGCCAACAATCTAGCCAGTACACCAATTAACCCAGAATTGCAACCTTATGCTTAATTCATATCTGAGTAAAATGAAGTCTGAAATAATCGGACTTCATTTTTTATCCCCTCATTTAAGCGCTTTTATGCTATACTGAAACTAACATGATTATTGGAGGTTAGGATGAAGAAACTCCCCTTAGTATTTTCTGGTTGTTTGCTAGGTTTAGCAGGAGCTGGGAATCTCGTTTTAGATACGTTGCCGGTTCTGTCCCATCTTTTTAGTCTGACAGGTTTGATTTTGTGGATTTATTTTCTAATTCTACATCTCTTTAATTGGAAGGAAACCAGGCAAGAATTGACCAAGCCTCCTCTTTTGTCAGGAATGGCCACCTTCCCCATGGCTGGGATGATTTTATCGACCTATGTCTTTCGCGTCTTCCCTCATCTTCCTTTGGTAGCGCAAGGGCTCTGGTGGTTTTCATTTCTCTTGGATTTGACCTTGATTGCTGTTTTCACCATCAAGTTTGCCTGTCCAGGTAAGAGAGTCAGTGCGACTCCAAGCTGGACGGTTCTCTATGTGGGGATAGCAGTGGCTGCCTTGACCTATCCTCTGGTAGGTATCATCGAAATTGCCTATGCGACCTTGAGTTTTGGTTTTCTCCTAACCTTCTATCTCTATCCACTTATTTATAGCGATTTAAAGAAACATCCGCTCCCACTAGCCTTGCTTGGGCAAGAAGGAATCTACTGTGCTCCCTTCTCTCTACTCTTGGCTTCTCTGGTTCGAGTTGGAGGAGCCAGCCTACCGACTTGGCTCTTGATTGTCATGATTTTGGCTTCTCAATCCTTCTTTTTCTTTGTTTTGACTCGCCTGCCCAATATTTTAAAACAAGGCTTTCAACCAGCCTTCTCAGCCCTCACCTTCCCGACCATTATCACAGCTACTTCGCTTAAGATGGCTCAGGGAATCTTGAAACTTCCATTTTTGGATTATTTGGTACTGGTTGAAACCGCTATTTGCTTAATTATTTTACTCTTTGTATTAGGCGCTTATCTGATTTGGTTACGAAAAAAGGTCTAGCTAGAAATAGCTAAACCTTATTTTTTATGGTTTGATAACTTCAGCTCCACCCATGTATGGACGAAGTGCTTCTGGGATGGTCACAGAACCATCTTCATTTTGGTAGTTTTCAAGAATTGCAGCCACTGTACGTCCAACTGCAAGTCCAGAACCGTTCAAGGTATGGAGCAATTTCACCTTGCCATCAGCTTCATCACGGTAACGGATTTGGGCACGACGGGCTTGGAAATCTTCTGTGTTTGAACAGCTTGAGATTTCACGGTAATTGTTTTGCGCTGGAATCCAAACTTCCAAGTCGTAAGTCTTAGCGGCTGAGAAGCCCATATCTCCAGTAGAGAGCGCAACGACACGGTATGGAAGATTGAGCTTTTGAAGGATATTTTCAGCGTTGGCTGTCATTTTTTCCAATTCTTCGTAAGATTCTTCTGGCTTGGCAAATTTGACCATTTCAACCTTGTGGAATTGGTGCAAACGAATCAAGCCACGAGTATCACGACCAGCAGAACCAGCCTCAGAACGGAATGATGGACTCATAGCAGTAAAGTAGATTGGTAGGTCTTTACCGTCCAGAATTTCATCACGGTAGTAGTTTGTCAGAGGAACTTCAGCTGTAGGGATAAGGACATAATTGCTGTCGCTGAGTTCAAAAGTATCTTCCTTGAATTTTGGATATTGACCAGTACCAAACATAGAGTCGTGGTTAACCATGTATGGTGTGATGACTTCAGTATAGCCTTCCTTGCCATGCTCATCCAACATAAAGTTGTAGAGAGCACGTTCCAAACGAGCACCGAGGCCTTTATAGAAGAGGAAGCGAGCTCCTGTTACCTTACCACCGCGTTCCCAGTCAAGGATACCAAGGTCTTCACCAAGATCCCAGTGGGCTTTTGGCTCGAAGTCAAACTCGCGTGGAGTACCCCAACGGCGAACTTCCACATTGTCGTCTTCGTCAACCCCAACAGGAACGCTGTCAGCTGGGATGTTTGGAAGAGTAGTGGTAAATTCTGTCAATTTAGCATCGATTTCTGCCAATTCAGCATCCAAAGCTTTGACTTCAGCAGATAGATTTTGCATGGCAGCAATCTTGTCATCTGCATTTTCCTTGTTGCGTTTGGCTTGGGCAATCTCAGCAGAAACTGTGTTGCGTTCTGCTTTGAGAGTTTCAACCTTGACCAAAATATCACGACGTTTAGCATCGATTTCTTTCATCTCATTCAAGATAGCAGCCTCTACACCACGTGTAGCTAATTTTTCTGCGACAGCATCAAAATCTGTACGAATACGTTTGATATCTAACATAAGAACTCCTTTATGAAAAAAGCACACCTGACAAAGCGTTGGAGTGGCAGGGCCACGGTTCCATCCAACTTCACAGGTGTGCACTTGATTGTGTATGTAATTGTTACTAACGGTAGAATTTCACCTATCCCTCCTATCTGCTCGCAGCACCCGCAGACTTTCTGAAAGAAGAAGATAACCTACTTATCCGTTGCTATGATTATACTAAAGTTTCTACTTTTTTGCAAATAGATTTTTAAATTTTTGACTAATGGTCTGAATCAGGGTAGGAAGTTTGACGACCCTGTCATTTCCCAGTTTTTCGCGAGCAATTTTGAGAATAGCACCTGAGTCTTTTGAAGCAAAGAGGAATTTTCCTTTGTCTGTAAAGACTTCGAAGTGGCGACTGATTTTCCGCCCAGTGACATTGGCTCCAATCTGGTTGATATGGCTCCAAGGAATCTGGATAAATTGTTCGACATTGACATCTGGGTAAAATTCCAGAGCCTGATCTCCGACAAGGAATTTCCCAACTTTCCCAGCTATAGAGAGATAGGAAGTTCCTGTTGTATTGAGGAGCACTGTTTTGTTAAGAGATTGGGCCATGACTAGTCTTCCTTACTTTCACCGAAAAAGGCATTGTAAAGGGCTTTAATAGCTGCTTTCTCTTGGTCCTTATGGACAACAAACATAATAGATACTTCACTAGAACCTTGAGACATCATCTGGATGTTGATCTTATTTTCAGATAGAGCACGTGTCGCAGTAGCAGTTACTCCGATATGACTCTTCATCTTTTCACCAACAATCATAATGATTGAAAGGTCGTGCTCGATTTCTGCATGGTCTACTTCAGCCTTTTGAACCAACTGACGAAGGATTTCTTCTTCCTTGATAGGAGTTAGTTCGCGAGAACGGAGGATGATTGAAAGATCGTCGATACCTGTTGGCATATGTTCCCAACCGATGTTAAGATCTTCAAGGATTTGTAGAACCTTGCGTCCGAATCCAACCTCACGGTTCATGAGGTATTTCGACATGTTGATGCTGACAAAGTCAGAATCACCGGCAATTCCCACTACTGGAAATTCATCACTACTGTGTTTTAGAACGATACGGGTACCTGGATGGTCAGGATTGTTGGTATTCTTGATAACCAGAGGAATTTTTCCACGGTAGGCAGGAAGAAGTGCCTCGTCATGAAGAACTGAGAATCCTGCATAGGCCAACTCGCGCATTTCACGGTAGGTTAGCTCAGGAATAGAGTGTGGTTGGTGGATAATTCCTGGGTGAGCTGCAAAGATACCATCAACATCCGTAAAGTTTTCATAGAGATCAGCTTTAACCCCTGCAGCAATGATAGAACCTGTAATATCAGAGCCTCCACGTGAGAAGGTACAGATTTGATTTTCCTTGGTAACTCCAAAGAAACCAGGAATGACAAGGACTTCATTTGCATTTGTCAATTCTTCAATCTTGTCATAACTTGATGGCACGATGCGAGCGTTGCCCGGTTCACTTGTGACCACAATCCCAGCTTCTCTAGGATGAACATAGCGTGCATCGATACCGTTTTGGTTAAAATAGGCAGCAATCAATTTGGCATTGTTGTTTTCACCCGCTGCTAGGAAAGTATCGTAGAGAAATTCGTTTTCTTCGATAGGAAGACTTGCCAAGGCACGAATGCTTTTTGAAATTTTTTCTAGAACAGCTGGTTTCAGTCCTAATTCACTAACCATAGCGGCATAGCGATCGATAATCCAGTTCTGACTTTTGCTAATATCGTTACCAGCAACATAGTCGCGGTAGTATTTAATCAAGGCATCCGTAACCTTCGTATCTTCAGTATTGCGTTTACCAGGTGCAGAAACAACTACAAAACGACGCTCTTTATCGCTTTTGACGATGTTCAAAACTTTTTCTAATTGACTAGCAGAGGCAAGGGAGCTACCTCCAAATTTAACAACTTTCATAAGAACTCCTAAAGTAAGTATTTTATACGATTATAGCAGAAAGAAAACCTTTTTTCAATGAAGAAAATGAGATGCTTTCTATGATAAAGCGAGTCTTCTTAATCGGCTGAGACACTTTCAGCCGATTTTTTCTTGCTTTCTGCTCCTAAAAAAGATATACTTTGATAATAAAATAATTTAAACGGCTTACGAAATAAAAAGGAGTCCTGATGGAACACATTATTTATCAGCTTGAAGAGGACTTGGCAATCATTACCTTGAATCGTCCTGAGGTCGCTAATGGTTTCCATATTCCCATGTGTGAGGAGATCTTAGAAGCCTTGACTCTGGCAGAAGAGGATCCAACTGTGCATTTTATCTTAATCAATGCGAATGGCAAAGTTTTCTCAGTTGGGGGAGATTTAGTAGAGATGAAGCGTGCAGTAGATGAGGATGATATTCCATCATTGACGAAAATTGCAGAACTAGTCAATGCTATTTCTTATAAAATCAAGCAAATTGCAAAGCCTGTTTTGATGGAAGTTGACGGGGCTGTTGCAGGTGCCGCAGCGAATATGGCTGTTGCTGCGGATTTCTGTCTTGCAACGGATAAGGCTAAGTTTATCCAAGCCTTTGTTGGGGTTGGTTTGGCTCCAGATGCAGGTGGGATTTATCTCTTGAGCCGCAGTATCGGTGTGACGCGTGCTGCTCAATTAGCCATGACAGGTGAGGCTTTGACCGCAGATAAAGCTCTGGAGTGGGGGCTAGTTTACCGCATTTCTGAAGCTGATAAACTTGAAAAGACGAGAGAACAGCTTCTTAAAAAATTAAGACGTGGCTCAGCTAATTCTTATGCAGCTATCAAGAAGTTGGTTTGGGAGAGCCAATTTAAAGATTGGCAAGATTATGCTGCTTTAGAATTGAAACTGCAGGAATCCTTGGCCCAAACAGAGGATTTTAAAGAGGGAGTTCGGGCCCATTCGGAGAGAAGAAGACCGAAATTTACTGGAAAATAAGAAAATACTTGCACTGTTCTTTGAAGTTTGATATAATTTTTTTGTCAAATGTTTTGATTGTGAAAGTTTTTTGAAAAGGAGGGAAAAGAGATTGGACTACCAACGAATTAATGAATATTTAACATCTATATTTAACAATGTCCTCGTCATCGACGAAGTTAGCTTGAGGGGTAGTCGTTTCAAGGATATCTCCATCAAAGAAGTCCATACAATCGATGTAATTGGAAAATTCCCAGAAGTGACACCAAGTCAAGTGTCAAAAGAGTTGATGGTGACTCTTGGGACTGTTACGACGAGTTTAAATAATCTCGAACGTAAGGGGTACATTGAACGCATTCGCTCAGAGCAGGATCGTCGTGTGGTGCATCTACATTTGACAAAGAAGGGTCGCTTGGTTCATAGACTACATAAACGCTTCCACAAGGCCATGGTCGAAAATATTATCGACGGTATGAGCAAGGAAGAAACTGAGGTTATGGGCAAAGGTTTGACGAAACTTTATCAATTTTTGGAGGATTTGAAATAATGGCTTTTGCAAAAATAAGCCAGGTTGCTCATTATGTGCCAGAGCAAGTGGTTACAAATCATGATTTGGCCCAGATTATGAATACCAATGATGAGTGGATTTCAAGTCGGACGGGAATACGACAAAGGCATATTTCAAGAACAGAATCTACTAGTGATTTGGCTACAGAGGTTGCTAAGAAACTGATGGCAAAAGCTGGAATCACAGGGGAGGAGTTGGATTTCATCATCCTAGCTACCATTACTCCAGATTCGATGATGCCCTCTACAGCTGCTCGTGTCCAAGCCAATATTGGAGCTAATAAGGCCTTTGCTTTTGACTTAACAGCTGCTTGTAGTGGATTTGTATTTGCTCTTTCAACTGCTGAAAAGTTTATCGCTTCTGGTCGCTTTCAAAAAGGCTTGGTGATTGGCAGTGAAACCCTCTCTAAAGCAGTCGATTGGTCGGACCGATCAACAGCTGTTTTGTTTGGAGATGGTGCTGGTGGTGTTTTGCTAGAAGCTAGCGATCAACAGCATTTCTTAGCAGAGAGTCTCAATAGCGATGGTTCACGAAGCGAGTGTCTGACCTATGGACATTCAGGCTTGCATTCTCCATTTTCAGATCAAGAAAATGCAGATTCATTTTTGAAGATGGATGGGCGCGCGGTCTTTGATTTTGCCATTCGAGATGTAGCCAAGTCTATCAAACAGACTATTGATGAATCTCCTATAGAGGCGACAGACTTGGATTATCTGCTACTTCATCAGGCTAATGACCGTATTTTGGATAAGATGGCTAGGAAAATCGGTATCGACCGAGACAAACTTCCAGCCAATATGATGGAATATGGCAATACCAGTGCAGCCAGTATCCCGATTTTACTTTCAGAGTGTGTAGAACAAGGTCTTATCCATTTAGATGGTAGCCAGACTGTTCTGCTATCAGGCTTCGGTGGAGGCTTGACCTGGGGCACGCTCATTCTTACAATTTAGGTAATCATGTGGTGAACACATTGTTATAAAAAACTATTTATTTTAAAGGAGTCCTATCATGGCAGTATTTGAAAAAGTACAAGAAATTATCGTTGAAGAACTTGGAAAAGACGCATCAGAAGTAACACTTGAATCAACTTTTGATGATTTGGATGCAGATTCATTGGACTTGTTCCAAGTAATCTCAGAAATTGAAGATGCTTTTGATATCCAAATCGAAGCAGAAGATGACTTGAAAACAGTTGGTGACTTGGTTTCCTACGTTGAAGAGCAAACAAAATAAGCAGAATATGAGATAGAAGGAGTAGGGAAACCCGCTCCCTCTTGTTTAGGCAATAGTTTGATTGTCAAATTATGACGATATCGAACTATTACGTAAGCAAGAAACGATGGAGGGACTATGAAAACGCGTATTACAGAATTATTGAACATTGATTATCCTATTTTCCAAGGAGGAATGGCTTGGGTTGCTGATGGTGATTTGGCAGGGGCTGTTTCCAAGGCTGGAGGACTAGGTATTATCGGCGGGGGAAATGCCCCTAAAGAAATTGTCAAGGCTAATATTGATAAGATCAAATCATTGACTGATAAACCCTTTGGTGTCAACATCATGCTCTTGTCTCCCTTTGTGGAAGATATTGTAGATCTCGTTATCGAGGAAGGGGTTAAGGTAGTGACAACAGGCGCAGGAAATCCTGGCAAATACATGGAACGCTTCCATGAAGCAGGGATTACAGTTATTCCTGTTGTACCAAGTGTTGCCCTAGCTAAACGCATGGAAAAAATCGGTGCGGACGCTGTTATTGCAGAAGGAATGGAAGCTGGGGGGCATATCGGTAAATTAACAACCATGACCTTGGTGCGTCAAGTAGCGGCAGCTGTATCTATTCCTGTTATTGCTGCAGGAGGGATTGCAGATGGTGAAGGTGCTGCGGCTGGCTTTATGCTAGGTGCAGAGGCTGTTCAGGTTGGAACGCGTTTTGTCGTTGCAAAAGAGTCTAATGCCCATCCAAATTATAAGGCCAAGATTTTAAAAGCTAGAGATATTGATACTACGATTTCAGCTCAACACTTTGGACATGCTGTTCGTGCGATTAAAAACCAATTGACTCGTGATTTTGAAAAAGCTGAGAAAGATGCCTTTAAACAAGAAAATCCTGATTTGGAAATCTTTGAACAAATGGGAGCGGGTGCTCTAGCTAAAGCGGTTGTTCACGGAGATGTGGATGGTGGATCTGTTATGGCAGGTCAAATTGCAGGCCTTGTTTCCAAAGAAGAAACCGCTGAAGAAATTTTAAAAGATTTGTATTACGGAGCAGCTAAGAAAATTCAAGAAGAAGCCTCTCGTTGGGTAGGAGTTGTAAGAAATGACTAAAACAGCCTTTTTATTTGCTGGTCAAGGTGCCCAGTATCTAGGTATGGGTCGTGATTTATATGATTACTATCCTATTTTCAAAGAAACGATTGATCAAGCTAGTCAGGTACTTGGTTACGATTTGCGTTATCTCATTGATACGGAAGAAGAAAAACTTAATCAGACCCGCTATACGCAACCAGCTATTTTAGCAACTTCAGTTGCTATCTATCGTTTATTGCAAGAAAAGGGCTATCAGCCAGACATGGTTGCTGGTTTGTCCCTTGGAGAATACTCTGCCTTGGTGGCTAGCGGCGCCTTGGATTTTGAAGATGCGGTAGCCTTGGTTGCTAAGCGTGGAGCCTATATGGAAGAAGCGGCTCCTGCTGGCTCTGGCAAGATGGTAGCAGTTCTCAATACGCCAGTAGAGATTATTGAGGAAGCCTGTCGAAAAGCTTCTGAACTTGGAGTGGTTACCCCAGCCAACTATAATACACCTGCACAAATCGTGATTGGTGGAGAAGGGGCTGCAGTTGACCGAGCTGTTGAACTCTTGCAAGAAGCAGGTGCTAAACGCTTGATTCCTCTCAAGGTTTCAGGGCCTTTTCATACCGCTCTCCTTGAGCCTGCTAGTCAGAAACTAGCTGAAACTCTAGCTCAAGCAAGTTTTTCAGATTTCACCTGTCCCCTAGTCGGCAATACAGAAGCTGCAGTTATGAAAAAAGAAGACATCGCTCGACTCTTGACGCGTCAGGTCAAGGAACCAGTTCGTTTTTATGAAAGTATTGCAGTCATGCAAGAAGCAGGCGTAACCAACTTTATCGAGATTGGCCCGGGGAAAGTCTTGTCAGGCTTTGTCAAAAAAATTGATAAGACCGCTAAACTAGCCAATGTTGAAGATCAGACTAGCTTGGAAGCTCTTCTAGGAAACTAGTAATCCCTTCTCCCATAAATGCGATAGAAAACAGGAGAAAAGAATGCAACTAAAAAATAAAAATATCTTTATTACAGGTTCGAGTCGTGGAATTGGTCTTGCCATTGCCCACAAGTTTGCTCAAGCAGGAGCCAACATTGCCTTAAACAGCCGTGGGACAATCTCAGAGGACTTGCTAGCCGAGTTTTCAAACTATGGTGTCAAGGTAGTTCCCATTTCAGGGGATGTGTCGGATTTTGCAGACGCTAAGCGTATGGTTGAGCAAGCTATTGCAGAGCTGGGTTCAGTAGATGTTTTGGTTAACAATGCAGGAATTACCCAAGATACCCTGATGCTCAAAATGACAGAAGCAGATTTTGAAAAAGTGCTTAAAGTAAATCTGACTGGTGCCTTTAACATGACACAATCAGTCTTGAAACCGATGATGAAAGCCAGAGAAGGTGCTATCATTAATATGTCTAGTGTTGTTGGTTTGATGGGAAATATTGGTCAAGCTAACTATGCAGCTTCTAAGGCTGGTTTAATTGGTTTTACCAAGTCTGTGGCGCGTGAAGTAGCCAATCGCAATATCAGGGTTAATGCTATTGCACCTGGAATGATTGAGTCCGATATGACAGCTGTTCTATCAGAAAAGGTAAAAGATGCCATGCTGGCGCAAATTCCTATGAAAGAATTTGGACAGGCAGAGCAGGTTGCAGATTTGACAGTATTTTTAGCAGGCCAAGATTATCTAACTGGTCAAGTAGTTGCCATTGATGGTGGCTTAAGTATGTAGCAGAAGCTAGAGGTGAAAAAGATGAAACTAAATCGCGTAGTAGTAACAGGTTATGGGGTAACATCTCCAATCGGAAATACACCAGAAGAATTTTGGAATAGTTTGACAACTGGAAAAATCGGAATTGGTCAAATAACAAAATTCGATCATAGTGACTTTGATGTGCATAATGCAGCAGAAATCCAAGATTTTCCTTTTGATAAATACTTTGTTAAGAAAGATACCAATCGTTTTGATAACTATTCTTTATATGCCTTGTACGCAGCCCAAGAAGCTGTCAATCATGCCAATTTGGATGTAGAGGCTCTTGATAAAGATCGTTTTGGTGTTATCGTGGCCTCTGGTATTGGTGGAATCAAAGAAATTGAAGATCAAGTGATTCGCCTAAATGACAAAGGACCAAAACGTGTGAAACCATTGACCCTTCCAAAAGCTTTGCCAAATATGGCTTCAGGAAATGTTGCTATGCGTTTTGGAGCAAACGGTGTTTGTAAATCCATCAATACTGCCTGCGCTTCCTCAAATGATGCGATTGGGGATGCTTTCCGCTCGATTAAGTTTGGTTTCCAAGATGTTATATTGGTAGGTGGTTCAGAAGCCTCTATCACACCTTTTGCTATTGCTGGTTTCCAAGCCCTAACAGCTCTCTCTACTACAGAGGATCCAACTCGTGCTTCTATTCCATTTGATAAGGATCGTAATGGGTTTGTCATGGGTGAAGGTTCGGGGATGTTGGTTCTTGAAAGCCTTGAACACGCTGAAAAACGTGGCGCTACTATCCTTGCTGAAGTGGTTGGTTACGGAAATACTTGTGATGCCTACCACATGACTTCACCACATCCAGAAGGTCAGGGAGCTATCAAGGCCATCAAACTAGCTTTGGAAGAATCTGAGATTTCTCCAGAGCAAGTAGCCTATGTCAATGCTCACGGAACCTCAACTCCTGCTAATGAAAAAGGAGAAAGTGGAGCGATCGTAGCTGTTCTTGGTAAGGAAGTACCTGTATCATCAACTAAGTCTTTCACAGGACATTTGCTGGGGGCTGCAGGTGCAGTAGAAGCTATCGTCACAATTGAAGCCATGCGTCATAACTTTGTACCAATGACAGCTGGAACAAGTGAAGTATCAGATTATATCGAAGCCAATGTCGTTTATGGACAAGGCTTGGAGCAAGAAATTCCATACGCTATTTCAAATACTTTTGGTTTTGGTGGCCACAATGCAGTTCTTGCTTTCAAACGTTGGGAGAATAAATAAGTATGAATTTAAACGATATTAAAGACTTGATGGCCCAATTTGACCAGTCAAGTTTGAGAGAGTTTTCTTATAAGAATGGGACGGATGAATTGCAGTTTAGCAAGAATGAAGCGAGACTTGTATCTGAAGTTGCACCTCAAGTCGCTCCAGCACCTGTTCTAGGAACACCAAGTCCAGTAGCTCCTACATCTACTCCAGCAGAGACTGTAGCAGAAGAAGTTCCAGCTCCAGCAGAAACAAGTGTGGCTGCTGAGGGAGATGTTGTAGAGAGCCCACTTGTTGGAGTGGCTTACTTGGCTGCTGGTCCAGATAAACCTGCCTTTGTAACAGTTGGTGATAGTGTTAAAAAAGGTCAAACATTGGTAATTATCGAAGCCATGAAAGTTATGAATGAAATCCCAGCTCCTAAGGATGGTGTGGTAACGGAAATTCTCGTTTCTAACGAAGAAATGGTTGAGTTTGGTAAAGGATTGGTACGTATCAAATGATCGATATTCAAGGAATCAAAGAAGCTCTTCCCCACCGTTATCCTATGCTCCTAGTGGACCGTGTCTTGGAAGTGAGCGAGGATACCATTGTTGCTATCAAAAATGTGACCATCAATGAACCTTTCTTTAACGGCCATTTTCCTCAATATCCAGTTATGCCAGGTGTTCTGATTATGGAAGCCTTGGCGCAAACAGCTGGTGTCTTGGAGTTATCAAAACCTGAAAATAAAGGTAAACTAGTCTTTTACGCTGGTATGGACAAGGTTAAATTTAAGAAGCAAGTTGTACCAGGTGACCAATTAGTTATGACGGCAACGTTTGTAAAACGTCGCGGTAGCATTGCCGTTGTTGAAGCAAAGGCTGAAGTGGATGGCAAGCTTGCAGCTAGTGGTACTCTTACCTTTGCAATAGGGAACTAAGGAGGTTCTCCATGTTTCGAAAAATTTTAATTGCCAATCGTGGTGAAATTGCGGTTCGTATTATCCGTGCGGCGCGTGAATTGGGCATTGCGACGGTGGCGGTTTATTCAACTGCTGATAAGGAAGCTCTTCATACGCTTTTGGCAGATGAAGCAGTTTGTATTGGCCCTGGTAAGGCGACAGAGTCTTATCTCAATATTAATGCGGTTCTATCAGCTGCAGTTTTGACTGAGGCAGAAGCCATCCACCCAGGTTTTGGATTTCTCAGTGAAAATTCCAAATTTGCGACCATGTGTGAAGAGGTGGGAATCAAGTTTATCGGTCCATCTGGCCATGTTATGGATATGATGGGGGATAAGATCAATGCGCGCGCTCAGATGATCAAAGCAGGCGTGCCTGTCATACCAGGTTCAGATGGAGAAGTGCATAACTCGGAAGAAGCTTTGATTGTTGCTGAAAAAATTGGCTATCCTGTTATGCTCAAGGCTTCAGCCGGTGGTGGTGGTAAAGGGATTCGTAAGGTTGAAAAACCAGAAGACCTTGTTTCAGCCTTTGAAACAGCCTCTAGCGAAGCAAAGGCAAATTATGGCAATGGTGCCATGTACATAGAACGGGTTATCTATCCAGCTCGTCACATCGAGGTTCAAATTCTAGGAGATGAGCATGGACATGTGATTCACTTGGGTGAACGGGATTGTTCTCTTCAACGGAATAATCAAAAGGTTTTAGAAGAAAGTCCTTCGATTGCAATCGGAAAAACGCTGCGCCATGAAATCGGTGCTGCTGCTGTTCGAGCGGCAGAGTCTGTTGGCTATGAGAATGCAGGGACCATTGAGTTTCTTCTTGATGAAGCCAGTGGCAAATTCTACTTTATGGAGATGAATACTCGTGTACAAGTAGAACATCCAGTAACAGAATTTGTTTCAGGTGTTGATATCGTTAAGGAACAGATTCGCATTGCAGCAGGTCAACCTCTGTCTGTTAAGCAAGAAGATATTGTTCTACGAGGTCATGCTATTGAATGTCGTATCAATGCTGAAAATCCAGCCTTCAACTTTGCTCCAAGTCCAGGTAAGATTACCAATCTCTATCTTCCAAGCGGAGGTGTTGGCTTGCGCGTGGATTCAGCAGTTTATCCAGGCTATACCATTCCCCCCTATTATGATAGTATGATTGCTAAAATCATCGTTCACGGTGAAAATCGTTTTGATGCCTTGATGAAAATGCAACGTGCCCTCTACGAACTAGAGATAGAGGGGGTGCAGACCAATGCAGATTTCCAGCTTGACCTCATTTCAGATCGCAATGTCATTGCTGGAGATTACGATACTTCCTTCTTGATGGAAACTTTCTTACCCAAATATCAAGAAAAAGAATAAAATGACTTCAAGAGTTTAAACCGAAAAGGGGAATCAATGGCTCTATTTAGTAAAAAAGATAAGTATATTCGAATCAATCCCAATCGTTCGGTTAGGGAAAAGCCTCAAGCCAAGCCAGAGGTTCCAGATGAATTATTCTCCCAGTGTCCAGGCTGCAAGCATACCATCTATCAGAAGGATCTGGGAAGTGAGCGTATCTGTCCACATTGTAGCTATACCTTTCGTATTTCTACCCAAGAACGCTTGGCTTTGACGATTGATATGGGAACCTTCAAGGAATTGTTTACAGGGATTGAAAGCAAGGATCCCTTGCATTTCCCTGATTATCAAAAGAAACTAGCAGCTATGCGTGAAAAAACTGGTCTGGATGAAGCTGTTGTGACAGGAACTGCTCTTATTAAAGGTCAGACTGTGGCTCTTGGGATTATGGATTCCAACTTTATCATGGCTTCTATGGGTACGGTTGTAGGGGAGAAAATCACTCGCTTGTTTGAGTATGCGACGGTTGAAAAGTTGCCAGTTGTCCTCTTTACAGCCTCTGGTGGAGCCCGTATGCAGGAAGGAATCATGAGTCTCATGCAAATGGCTAAAATCTCTGCAGCAGTTAAGCGCCATTCAAATGCTGGTCTCTTTTACCTGACCATTTTGACAGATCCAACGACAGGTGGTGTAACAGCTTCTTTCGCTATGGAAGGGGATATTATTCTAGCAGAACCACAGAGCTTGGTCGGTTTTGCTGGGCGTCGTGTGATTGAAAATACGGTTCGTGAAAGCTTGCCGGAGGATTTCCAAAAGGCAGAATTCCTATTGGAGCATGGATTTGTGGATGCTATTGTTAAAAGAAGGGACTTGTCAGATATGATTGCTAGTCTAGTCAGATTGCACGGAGGGAGTCCTAGATGAATATTGCAAAAATAGTCAGAGAAGCGCGTGAGCAGAGTCGCTTGACAACCTTGGATTTTGCGACAGGCATTTTTGATGACTTTATCCAATTACACGGTGACCGTTCTTTTCGTGACGATGGTGCAGTTGTTGGTGGTATCGGCTGGCTTGGAGACCAAGCTGTAACAGTAGTTGGTATCCAAAAAGGCAAGAGCTTACAAGACAACCTCAAACGGAATTTTGGGCAACCGCATCCAGAAGGTTACCGCAAGGCCTTACGTTTGATGAAACAGGCTGAAAAATTTGGCCGTCCAGTTGTGACCTTTATCAATACTGCAGGTGCCTATCCTGGTGTCGGCGCGGAAGAACGTGGACAAGGGGAAGCTATTGCTCGCAATCTCATGGAAATGAGTGACCTGAAAGTTCCGATTATCGCCATCATTATCGGTGAAGGTGGTTCAGGTGGAGCTCTGGCTCTGGCAGTCGCAGACCGTGTCTGGATGCTGGAAAATTCCATCTATGCCATTCTCAGTCCAGAAGGCTTTGCTTCCATTCTATGGAAGGACGGCACTCGTGCCATGGAAGCAGCAGAACTGATGAAAATCACCTCACATGAACTGTTAGAAATGGACGTGGTGGATAAGGTGATTTCTGAAGCAGGACTTTCTAGCAAAGAACTGATTAAAAGTGTCAAAAAAGAACTACAAGACGAGCTAGCCATGCTTTCACAAAAACCTCTAGAAGAGTTGTTGGAAGAACGATATCAACGATTTAGAAAATACTAATACTCTTCGAAAATCTCTTCAAACCACGTCAGCTTCGCCTAGTCGTATATATGTTACTGACTTCGTCAGTTCTATCCATAACCTCAAAACCGTGTTTTGAGCAGCCTATGGCTAGCTTCCTAGTTTGCTCTTTGATTTTCATTGAGTATAATTCTTTAGAATACGCAAAAACTAGAACTGGAAGTCAGTTCTAGTTTTTATGTGCTTCTTACTCTATATCAAGAGAAAGTCAAAAGGTGCTTGGAAGACCAAACACTTTTTTGATTATTTATTTTCTTCAGTTACAAATTGACTAAGCAGTCCGTTGATAAAGCGGGCTGATTTTTGATCTGAAAAATTCTTGGCAAGTTCAATAGATTCATTGACTGCTACCAGCTGAGGTGTATCAAATGATGTGATTTCAAAGATTCCCAAGCGTAGTAAGTTTTTTTCGACCAAGGTCAAGCGTTCAACTGTCCAGCCTGACTTGAGATGCTGGTTGATTTGGTTATCTAATTCTTCTTTTTGAGCTTGGATACCAGAAACCAAGTTTAGAAGAAAGGCTGGGATTTGCACATCTGCATCTTCACGGTCATGTGTGTAGGCAAAGTGACAAGCTGTTTCCACATCTGTACCGAATTCAAGACTCATAAGAGCTTGAAAAGCGCATTTACGAAGTTCGCGTCTAGATTCTAATAATGGACTAGTCATTGAGGAAGTCCTCGTTAAATAGATCTTTCAACTCAGGTTTTGGTGTTTTATCTGGAACGATTCCTGTAACATGGATATTGACAGCAGAAAGTTCTACATCAGCCATATCATGGACAGCATCTTTGACCGCTTTTTGAATAGCAAGAGCTACTTTTGGCACTTTCACACCGTACTCAAGATAGAGGTAGATGTCAGCAGTTAGTTCTTCGTTGCTTTCTTTTAAGTAGACGCCACGACCAAGAGAGAGTTTTGATAAGGTATCAGATACGGATTTATTTGAAAATGAGTGGACACCATCAACTTTAGCAGTTGCGATGGCAATGATTTTTTCAAGTACACGTGGAGCGATAACGATTTCGCCAAATTGTTCTTCAGTTCCCATAGAATGACCTCTTTCTAGAGATTAGGCACGAGAAACGTAAGTTCCTTCTGCAGTGTTGATGATCAATTTTTGTCCAGCTTCGATGAAGTCTGGAACGTTGACAACAAGTCCAGTTTCCATAGTTGCTGGTTTACCAGAACCTGTAACAGTAGCACCTTTGATAGATGGTTGTGTTTCAGCAACTGTCAATTCAACAGTAGTTGGTACAGTTACACCGATTACTTCAGTTCCGTAGAATTGGATTTTCACATCAGAGTTTTCAAGGATGTAAAGCAGTTCATTTTCAACGTTTACGACTGGGATTTCGTATTGGTCGTAAGTTTCAGTGTTCATGAAGTAGGCAGTTTCATCCATTTTGTACAAGTATTGAGCTGGAACAGTTTCGATAATAGCTTGTTCGAATTTTTCTTCTGGACGGTAGCTTGTATCAAAAGTAGAACCAGTACGGACATCACGTAATTTCATACGCATGATAGTGTTCCCTTTACCTGGTTTATGGTGGCTAGCTTCCAAAACGCGGATCAATTTTCCGTCTGCAGTTTCAAATGTCATACCAGCTTTCAATTTGCTTGCTTCAATCATGTTTTTACCTCTTTAATAAATATTATTACTCTTCATTTTACCATAAAATCTTCTGGAAATAAAGCCAAAATAGTTATTGGGATTTGGTAGGAGCGAAAAAAACCAACCTCAGGGCTGGTTTCTTTTACATATTAATCTTCTTTCAACTTTGCCAATTCTTGGGCAAGTAGTTTAAGGGCAACTTGTGGGTTGGCTTGGCCTTTGGTTGCTTTCATCAGGAAGCCTGTGAAGGCCTTGTCTGCGTTACGTTTACCTGACTTGAAGTCGGCAACTGCGGCTTCGTTATCCGCAAAGACTTGGTGGATAATTGGAATCAAGACAGCTGGATCTGAGATTTGGACCATGCCTGCTTTTTCCACGTATTCACGCGCTCCACCGCCATTTTTCGCCAGGTGGACAAAGACTTTCTTAGCAATCTTAGAAGAGATCGTACCGTCTTCGATGATGGCAATCATTTCAACCAAGTTTTCTGGTGTCAATTCGATTTGTTCCAGTGTCTTGCCTTCAGCGTTCAAGAACTGAGCAACCTCACCTTGGAGCCAGTTAGAGACTTGTTTAGCATCGCCACCGAGAGCAACAGCTTTTTCAAAGAAATCAGAAGTGACTTTGTTCGCAGTTAACTGACTAGCATCATAGTCTGACAAGCCAAGGTCAGATACATAACGCGCACGGCGTTCTTTTGGAAACTCTGGCAACTCTGTACGCATTTCTTCGATCCACTCATCTGAAATTTCAAAGATAGGTAGGTCAGGTTCTGGGAAGTAGCGGTAGTCAGCAGCGCCTTCCTTAACACGCATGAGGATAGTTGTCTTGTTGGCTTCATCGTAACGGCGTGTTTCTTGGCGAATTTGACCACCTGAACGAAGGATTTCAGCCTGACGTTGGACTTCGTATTCAAGACCTTTGCGGACATTTGAGAAGGAATTCAAGTTCTTCAACTCAGTCTTGGTACCGAATTTTTCTTGACCATAAGGACGAAGGGAGATGTTAGCATCCACACGCATAGAACCTTCTTCCATCTTGATGTCAGAAATACCAGCGTACTGGATGACTTCCTTGAGGGCTGTCAGATAAGCGTAGGCTTCTTCTGGCGAACGCATGTCAGCTTCAGATACAATCTCGATCAATGGCACCCCTTGGCGGTTGAGGTCTACATAAGAGTAGCCGTCTGTACCGTGGGTGTTTTTACCAGCATCTTCCTCTAGGTGGGCGCGTTCGATACCGATTTTCTTGGTCGTACCGTCTTCTAGCTCAACTTCAATCCATCCATTGTAACCAATTGGCTCATCAAATTGGGAAATTTGGTAGGCTTTGGGATTATCAGGATAGAAGTAGTTCTTGCGGTCAAAGTGCATCTTTTTATGGATGTCCATATTGAGGGCAAGAGCAGCCTTGATACCGGCATCAACAACACCTTTATTGAGAACTGGCAGAACTCCTGGGAAAGACCAGTCAATCACGTTAGTGTTGGCATTTTGCTCATTTCCAAAGTGGGCAGAAGTAGGTGAGAAGATTTTTGAATTGGTGTTGAGCTCTACGTGGACTTCAAGTCCAATGACTGTTTCAAAGTTCATTAATTGTCACCTCCAAAAATCACGGGTTGTTGTTTATGGTAGTCTGTTGTTGCTTCAAAAGCAGCAGCAGCTTGGTAAATGGTTTCCTCAGAATACTTAGGACCAATCAATTGTAGACCGACAGGTAGACCTTGAGAGAATCCAGCAGGAATCGAAATTCCTGGGAGACCAGCCAAGTTGACTGGGATGGTCAAAAGGTCAGCCAAGTACATGGCAACTGGGTCGTGGTTGAGAGAATCCAAGTCATAGGCAACGCTTGGTGCAGTTGGGCCCAAAATCAAGTCGTAATCCGCAAAGACTTTTTCGAAATCTTGAATGATGAGTGTACGAACTTGACCAGCCTTTTTGTAGTAAGCATCATAGTAACCTGATGAAAGGCTGAAAGTACCTAGCATGATACGACGTTTTACCTCTTCACCGAAACCTTGGCTACGGCTGTTTACATAGATTTCATCAAGATTAGTCGCATCTTCTGCGCGGTAGCCGTAACGGATACCGTCAAAACGTTGCAAGTTTGATGAAGCTTCAGATGAAGCGATGATGTAGTAAACTGCCACACCGTATTTAGAGTGAGGAAGGCTGACTTCTTCGACGATAGCGCCAAGTTTTTCAAAGTGCTTAGCAGCATTTAGAATAGTTTCCTTAACCTCTGGGTCAATCCCTTCACCAAGGTATTCCTTAGGCAAAGCGATTTTCATGCCCTTGATGTCTTGACCGATTTTTGAAGTAAAGTCGGCAATGCGGACAGGAGCAGAAGTGGAATCTTTAGCATCTTCGCTAGCAATAGCGTTGAGTAAGAGGGCGTTTTCCTTAACAGTAGGAGCAAAAGGTCCAATCTGGTCTAGCGAACTACCGAAGGCAATGAGACCGAAACGTGAAATTGTTCCGTAGGTTGGTTTGAGACCAACAATCCCGTTGAAGGCGGCAGGTTGGCGGATAGAACCACCAGTATCAGAACCAAGTGACAAGCGGACTTGACCTGAGGCTACGGCTGCGGCAGAACCACTTGATGAACCACCGGGAACCTTGCTTTGGTCCCAAGCATTTTTAGTGGCACCATAGTGTGAAGTTTCACCTGAACCACCCATGGCAAATTCGTCCATGTTGGTCTTTCCAATGATAATCATGCCTTTTGATTTAGCATTTGACACAGCTGTCGCATCAAAGATAGGCTCGTAGTTGTAGAGCATTTTTGAGGCAGCAGTTGTGAGAATACCGTCTGTAGAGATATTATCCTTAACTGCAAGTGGAATTCCTGAAAGGACATTATCAGCATCAATTCCAGCTTCATCAATGGCTTTAGCTTGAGCAAGTGCTTGCTCCTTAGCGATGGTAACAAAAGCGTTAATAGCTGTCTCGCGAGACTTGATATCTTCAAGCGTAGCTTGGGTCAATTCAGTTGCAGAAATTTCCTTAGAGACAAGGAGATTATGCAAGTCTTCAATGGTTTTATTGTTAAAAGTCATTAGGCATCTCCTCCATCGTCTAGGATAGCTGGTACCTTGATATAGTAGTTGTCTTTTTCAGGTACGTTTTTAAATAAGCGATCACGGTCTGTTCCTTCTTCGGCCACATCAGGGCGGAGCACAGTCTTGCGATCAGCCATGGTCGTAGTAGGTGCGACACCAGTTGTGTCAACTTCGCCCAGCAATTCAACCATGTCAACAATCTTAGACAAGGTCGTCGCAAAGGCAGCAGTTTCTTCTTCAGAGAATCTTAATTTTGAAAGATTGGCAACGTGTGTTACCTCTTCTTGCGTAATTTTCATCTTGCATCCTTTCGTGAAATGATGATTTTTAGTCTGTTCTATTTTACCATATTTTCCTATAAATAAGGGAGGGATAAGTGAAAAGAAATAGAAATTGAAAAAAATGCTAAAATCCGATATAATGGAGTGTTGAAAGGAATGGTAAAATCCAATGTAAAAATCATTCTTAGCTATTGAAACAAGAAAAATAGAGAATCAAAGAAAGAGAACTTATGAATATTCAAGAAGAAATTAAGAAACGCCGTACTTTTGCCATTATCTCCCACCCTGACGCGGGGAAAACAACCATCACTGAGCAACTGCTCTACTTTGGGGGCGAGATTCGTGAAGCTGGTACCGTAAAAGGGAAGAAAACAGGAACTTTTGCCAAGTCTGACTGGATGGATATCGAGAAGCAACGTGGGATTTCGGTGACCTCATCTGTGATGCAATTTGACTACGACGGAAAACGCGTGAATATCCTCGACACGCCAGGACACGAGGACTTTTCAGAAGATACCTATCGTACCTTGATGGCGGTGGATGCTGCGGTCATGGTCGTGGACTCTGCTAAGGGTATCGAGGCTCAGACTAAGAAATTATTTGAGGTTGTGAAACATCGTGGCATTCCAGTCTTTACCTTTATGAACAAGCTAGACCGTGACGGTCGTGAGCCACTAGACCTCTTGCAAGAGTTGGAAGAAGTCTTGGGCATTGCTAGCTACCCGATGAACTGGCCAATCGGGATGGGGAAAGCCTTTGAAGGCTTGTATGACCTTTATAACCAACGCTTGGAGCTCTACAAGGGGGATGAACGTTTCGCTAGTCTAGAAGATGGGGACAAGCTTTTTGGTAGCAATCCTTTCTACGAGCAAGTCAAGGATGACATTGAGCTTTTAAATGAAGCTGGAAATGAATTCTCAGAGGAAGCTATTCTGGCTGGAGAATTGACACCTGTCTTCTTCGGTTCAGCCTTGACAAACTTTGGTGTGCAAACATTCCTTGAAACCTTCCTTAAGTTTGCTCCAGAACCACATGGACACAAGAAAACAGATGGTGAAATTGTGGGTCCTTATGACAAGGATTTCTCAGGATTTGTCTTTAAAATTCAAGCCAACATGGACCCTCGTCACCGTGACCGTATCGCCTTTGTCCGTATCGTATCGGGTGAATTTGAGCGTGGTATGAGTGTCAACCTGCCTCGTACTGGTAAGGGCGCTAAACTGTCGAATGTTACTCAGTTTATGGCGGAAAGTCGTGAGAATGTGACCAATGCCGTGGCAGGAGATATCATCGGGGTTTACGATACAGGTACTTATCAGGTTGGGGATACCTTGACAGTTGGAAAAAACAAGTTTGAATTTGAACCCCTGCCAACCTTTACACCTGAGATTTTTATGAAAGTTTCTGCTAAGAATGTTATGAAGCAAAAATCCTTCCACAAGGGGATTGAGCAATTGGTGCAAGAAGGAGCCGTTCAGCTCTATAAGAATTACCAAACAGGTGAGTACATGCTAGGAGCTGTGGGGCAACTCCAGTTTGAAGTCTTTAAGCACCGTATGGAAGGTGAGTACAATGCAGAAGTAGTCATGACCCCAATGGGTAAAAAGACCGTTCGTTGGATTAAGCCTGAGGACCTAGATGAACGGATGTCATCAAGCCGAAATATCTTGGCTAAAGACCGTTTTGACCAGCCAGTCTTCCTCTTTGAAAATGACTTTGCCTTACGTTGGTTTGCGGATAAGTATCCAGACGTAGAGTTAGAGGAAAAAATGTAGATCGCCAAAGTTACTTGATTGTGTAACAATCTAAGTAACTAACGCCAAGTTTCTATGGAACTTGGCTAGGCGCTCCACTAGTAAAGTTTTACGAATAATATCGATTCGTAAAACTTTACGTCGTAACGGGTAGTGAGTGGTCTAGCTAACTGCCTCACTAACTGAGTTTTACAAATGGAATCGATTTATAAAACTCAGTGTCGTAATCTAATAATCGGTAACCGCTATGGCGGTCTACCTAAACGCTTCACTAGGAAAAATCCACGAATATTATCGATCCGTGGATTTTTCCGTCGTAACTTGTAGTGAGTGGTCTAGCTAACTGCTTTACTAACTACGTTTGGCAAATGGAATCGATTTGCCAAACTCCGTGTCCTAGTGTAACAATTGGGAAGCCTTATGTCATTTGAGCTATCCGTTATTATTAGAATAAGTCCATGAATGTTATTGTTCGTGGGCTTTTCATCGTAATTTTAGATAGTTAGAGTAGCTGTCTTTCTTACTAAATTTTGTCAATATAATGTTCTCCGCCCTTTTCTGTGCTAGTTCAGTAAAATTCTTTTATAAGACAAGAATTTCAGTAACTAAGGAGACTAATCAAAAACTTGATAGAACACATGTTTTCTTGCCAATCTACTCACGTAATATCCTAGTGAAACTATATGTATTGAAATTTAACAGTGAACTCTAGCTAGCGCTGTGATTCGGCAATAGTATGATTGATTAATGAAATAGAATGTTTGAATATAGAAAAATTTATATTTTTATTCAAAGTAAAATAAATTAGAAGTATACAAAAAATAGCGATATATATATATATATATATATATATATATTAAATGCGTTTTCGGTTTATTTATAAAAGTTTTATATTAAACATAAAACGTTATTATATAGTATTATTTTTTTGAATTCTATTGCTTTTTAAATCAATTTTTTTTATAATATTAAAGATTAACTTAGAATTGGGTGAATTGTACCCTTAACCTAAGTTTAGAAAAGGAGATAACATGTTTTTCAGACGTCAAGAGGGTCAATATCGTGAAACTGATCGTGTGACCCGCTATAAGTTAGTGAAATCCGGTAAGCATTGGCTACGGGCTTCCACTTCTTTATTTGGTTTGTTTAAGGTTTTCCGTGGTAGTGTCGACACTACTCAAGTTATGACCGAAGTGGTTGAGAACCAAACAAACAATACGATTACAGGCCTCGATATTATAAGGGGACTTGCAGCTACAGGAGCTGTATTAGGCGGAGCAGTGGCAACACAAACTACTGTTCATGCCAATGATGCGGTTGCTCTTGAAAAGACATTGGAGTCATCGGATGTTTTAGCTACAAATGACTCAGTCGTTCTTGGATCTGTTTCGAAAGCAAATCCAGAAGAATCGGCAAGTTTGTCACACTCAGAAAGCGAGAGTGTGTCTAGTTCAGAATCGACTTCTGCTAGCCAATCAGTGAGCGCTAGCACTTCTGCAAGTATGTCAGCAAGTACTTCTGCTTCTGTTAGTGCGTCGACAAGTACTTCTGCAAGTGTATCAGCAAGCACTTCTGTAAGTTCTAGTCAGTTGATGGTTCATTCAGAGGACAGTTCGGTTGCGACTAGCGCTGCTAGTGTTGAAACTGCTGGACAATCCGAATCTACTTCAGCTGAAAATCAAGTAGTTAGTCAAGGCTTGCCAAACTCTAATTTGTCTGCACCTGTCTTGGACTCTGCTAAGTCAGCAACAGGTTTGATAGAGAAAACTTCCGAATTAACAAGTTTGGCAGGAGTGACTGCTGGTGCCTTGTCATCGGTAGAAGTATCTACAAAGAAAAATGAAGAAGATCGTAAAAAGCTGGCTAAAATTTCAGCTGAAATGGGTGAGTATTTAGCTAAGGCGGCAGATCTTCCAGATACGAGTGCAGCCATCCTTAAGGTGGAAACTGCCATTACTGAGATTGAGTCAGCTTTAAAGGATCCAACTGCTGATCTTGGTAGTGTTGTCAAAACGGCAACTTCAGCTCGTAATTCTATTGCCAATGCAGTTTTACGTGCCACTTCAGGTCAACGTGATGGCCGTAATGGACAAGCGATAGAGAGGGGTGCTTCTCCTAGAGCAACATTCTCTAGCCATGGTACGACAGCCTCAATTGCGTCTACTAATTATAATCCAAATACTCATGAAGTTGTTTGGCGTATTAATATGCATGCTAACAATGCCTTGCATCATGTAGGGCTGATTGCGGATGTAGATTCCAATACGACGATTAATCGTGTGACCTTTAATGGACAAGAGATGGCGAAACGTGGTGGTTCAAGAAATGAGTATGTCTATGATATCCGCCATGATAAACAAAGAAACCTAGAAGCAACGCTTGAAGTTCATGCCACTGTAAACAAGCAGTCGAAAGCTGCAAGCTTGAACGCAAAAGTTGCTACAAGTAGTCAACCGTTTACAAGTGCGGATACTTCTGGAAATTATAGCGGTTCAATCAGTTCAACTGTTCCAACTAGTGGGACAGGTCAGTATAGAAGTGCGGGAGGTCAGGACCGTACGGCAGATAATATACCTACTCTTTCGATTTCGCCTTCTTCTGTAGAAATATATAACGATGAAGTACTTGGTGGCTCAACTGGTATTCCATTTGTCATGAGAGATGATAAAGGGGTGGTAAGTTTGCTATCTAGTCCGAACAATACTATCATCACTGGTTTGACCATGAAGTATGCACCAATCGGTAATCAAGGGTTTAAACCTTATTATTCTAATGGACAGTATCCTAGAGAACACACATCGGTTGTAAGTGGAACAATTGGTCGTAGTGACGGCTGGAAACCAATGACTCCGGGTACTTATCCTCTTAACTTCCAAGTGGTTGATACTATAGGGCAACGTACCGATGGAAGTTTAAATCTGACGATCAAAGGTTACAATGAGCGTAATACTCCTATTAGTGGAGATGCTGTTGCAGTCAACAACCCTGCATCTTTGAGTAAGACTGAGAAAGATCAAATCCTAGCTAACTTCAGGAGCAAAAATGCTGATATTCTCGCGGGTACTGACTATGTGAAGGACTCTGAAGGCAATAAAGAAATTACGGTATCTGATACAGGTCTTATCACTCTTACTTATCGTGATAATACTGTTGATACAGTTCAAGCGAATGTGACAGATGCAACTGAGCCAACTGTTGATTACACTGTGAAAGTAAATAATCAAACACCCAAAACAGATAGTGATGGACGTTTTATTTTTTATGCTGGAGATAGGATTCAGATTACTTTCACTGGTAATGACAACTTTGGAAAATTAACAGAATTGACATTGAATAAGCAAGGTTCAAATAAAAAATTAGAGCCTCTGAATGACTTCTTTGAAGGAAACTCTACTAAATGGGGGAGTGGTGCAGTAGACAATATTACAAGTCTAACTACCGCTCCAGCTACAAAGACAGTGGATGTTACTGTCAATGATAATATGCAGTGGTCGTCTGGTAATAAATTTTCTCGTGTAGTTAAAGCAGTCGATCCTTCAGGGAATTCTAAAATTAGTTCTTGGTTTGGTGTTGTTCAAGGGGAGCTAAAGGATCGTCTTCCAGTGACAAATCCTGAATTGACAACTGTTGCAAATAAAAACAACTTGACCGGAGAGGAAAAGACTGCTGTCAAGAATGCCATCTATGCCAAAAATGCTAAAGCAGATCACCGTATCGATGATATTGAAGTCCAGGCAGATGGTACAGCAACGATTGTCTACAATGATAAAACACGTAGTACTCCAATTCCACAGTCAGCTACAGTCAATGAGCGACCAACAATTAAAAACTTAACTCCTGGACCTAATGCAAAAATTGATGGTGAGAATCCGCGTAAGATTATCGTTTATCGTGAAGAAGAATTCAGTGTGGATGTTAATTTGACTGATGACCGTGGTCGATTGGACCAGATTAAGGTTCACAAAAATGCCTATAATGAACGTCCGTCACGTGATTTCGAAGTTACGGATGGTACTCCTATAGTGGAGGCTGCGAATGGAACACGTATTAACTTTACGGATAAGACAAGTAATTTAGGAAAAGATGGCAATGCGACAGATGCTAATCCGTATAAAGTAACTATTTCAGGTCATGTAGGTAAGGGTCAGTCAGTCAGTGCCAATGCTAGTAGTAACATCTGGAATCGTTATATTTCTGGATATGATCAATCTACCACAACGAATAATAACGGACAAAATGAAACTGCCAATAATGCCAATATCCAGATTGAGTTCCGCAAGCAGTCTGATAAGTACACTCCGACAGCAACAAATCCTACAGTCAAGGTGACTTCAAATGGAACTGTTCCAAATTTGGGACCGGCAGAGAATTATATTTCTAATAAGCGTGATTTGCCAACTGAAGGAACAACAGCAGGTACAAGAACGACTTATAAATGGAAGAGTGGCGAGAACTCACCTGTTAAAAATGGTAAATTAACACGAACAGTTATAGTAACTTATCCAGATGATTCGACAGATGAAGTTCCAGTTACTATTACGGTAGATGATTCAGAGTATAAATCGCTGTCCGCCTCAACGAGCGCATCGACAAGTGCCAGCCAAAGTGCCTCAACGAGCGCATCTAAGTCCGCGTCGACAAGTGCAAGTCAAAGTGCATCAACAAGTGCATCTAAGTCATTGTCGACGAAAGCAAGTCAGTCCGCATCGACAAGTGCAAGCCAAAGTGCCTCAACGAGCGCATCTAAGTCTGCGTCGACAAGTGCAAGCCAAAGTGCCTCAACGAGCGCATCTAAGTCTGCGTCGACAAGTGCAAGCCAAAGTGCCTCAACGAGCGCATCTAAGTCCGCGTCGACAAGTGCAAGCCAAAGTGCCTCAACGAGCGCATCTAAGTCCGCGTCGACAAGTGCGAGCCAAAGTGCCTCAACGAGCGCATCTAAGTCCGCGTCGACAAGTGCAAGCCAAAGTGCCTCAACGAGCGCATCTAAGTCCGCGTCGACAAGTGCAAGCCAAAGTGCCTCAACGAGCGCATCTAAGTCAGCATCGACAAGTGCAAGCCAAAGTGCCTCAACAAGCGCATCTAAGTCCGCGTCGACAAGTGCAAGTCAAAGTGCATCAACAAGCGCATCTAAGTCCGCGTCGACAAGTGCAAGTCAAAGTGCCTCAACAAGTGCATCTAAGTCCGCGTCGACAAGTGCAAGCCAAAGTGCCTCAACAAGCGCGTCTAAGTCTGCGTCGACAAGTGCAAGTCAAAGTGCCTCAACAAGCGCATCTAAGTCCGCGTCGACAAGTGCAAGTCAAAGTGCCTCAACAAGCGCGTCTAAGTCCGCGTCGACAAGTGCGAGCCAAAGTGCCTCAACAAGCGCATCTAAGTCCGCGTCGACAAGTGCAAGTCAAAGTGCCTCAACAAGCGCGTCTAAGTCCGCGTCGACAAGTGCGAGCCAAAGTGCCTCAACGAGCGCATCTAAGTCCGCGTCGACAAGTGCAAGCCAATCAGCAAGCACGTCAGCTAGCCAGTCCGCGTCGACAAGTGCAAGCCAATCAGCAAGCACATCAGCTAGTCAGTCAGCATCAACAAGTGCGTCAGAATCAGCGTCAACAAGTGCATCTGAGTCAGCGTCAACAAGTGCGTCAGAATCAGCATCAACAAGTGCGTCAGAATCAGCGTCAACAAGCGCATCTGAATCAGCATCAACAAGTGCATCTGAGTCAGCGTCAACAAGTGCATCTGAGTCAGCAAGCACATCAGCTTCTGAATCAGCATCAACAAGTGCGTCAGAATCAGCGTCAACAAGTGCATCTGAGTCAGCGTCAACAAGTGCGTCAGAATCAGCAAGCACAAGCGCATCTGAATCAGCATCAACAAGTGCATCTGAGTCAGCGTCAACAAGTGCATCTGAGTCAGCAAGTACATCAGCTTCAGAATCGGCATCAACAAGTGCGTCAGAATCAGCAAGTACAAGCGCATCTGAGTCAGCAAGCACATCGGCTTCTGAATCAGCAAGCACAAGTGCGTCAGAATCAGCAAGTACATCAGCTTCTGAATCAGCATCAACAAGTGCGTCAGAATCAGCAAGTACATCAGCATCTGAATCAGCATCAACAAGTGCATCAGAATCAGCAAGCACAAGCGCTTCTGAGTCAGCATCAACAAGTGCATCAGAATCAGCAAGCACATCAGCTTCTGAGTCAGCAAGTACATCAGCTTCTGAATCGGCATCAACAAGTGCGTCAGAATCAGCAAGCACAAGCGCTTCTGAGTCAGCATCAACAAGTGCATCAGAATCAGCAAGCACAAGCGCTTCTGAGTCAGCATCAACAAGTGCGTCAGAATCAGCAAGTACATCAGCATCTGAATCAGCATCAACAAGTGCATCAGAATCAGCAAGCACAAGCGCCTCTGAATCAGCGTCAACAAGTGCATCAGAATCAGCATCAACAAGTGCGTCAGAATCAGCAAGTACATCAGCTTCTGAATCAGCGTCAACAAGTGCATCAGAATCAGCAAGCACAAGCGCTTCTGAGTCAGCATCAACAAGTGCGTCAGAATCAGCAAGTACATCAGCTTCTGAGTCAGCATCAACAAGTGCGTCAGAATCAGCGTCAACAAGCGCTTCTGAGTCAGCAAGCACAAGCGCCTCTGAGTCAGCATCAACAAGTGCATCAGAATCAGCAAGCACATCAGCTTCTGAGTCAGCATCAACAAGTGCATCAGAATCAGCAAGCACAAGCGCTTCTGAGTCAGCATCAACAAGTGCGTCAGAATCAGCAAGTACATCAGCTTCTGAATCAGCATCAACAAGTGCGTCAGAATCAGCAAGTACATCAGCTTCTGAATCAGCATCAACAAGTGCATCAGAATCAGCAAGCACATCAGCATCTGAATCAGCATCAACAAGCGCATCTGAATCAGCAAGCACAAGCGCATCTGAATCAGCAAGCACATCGGCATCTGAATCAGCGTCAACAAGCGCTTCTGAGTCAGCAAGCACAAGCGCCTCTGAGTCAGCATCAACAAGTGCGTCAGAATCAGCAAGTACATCAGCTTCTGAATCAGCATCAATAAGTGCATCAGAATCAGCAAGCACAAGCGCTTCTGAATCAGCATCAACAAGTGCGTCAGAATCAGCATCAACAAGTGCGTCAGAATCAGCAAGTACATCAGCTTCTGAATCAGCATCAACAAGTGCGTCAGAATCAGCAAGTACATCAGCATCTGAGTCAGCATCAACAAGTGCATCAGAATCAGCAAGCACATCAGCTTCAGAATCGGCATCAACAAGCGCATCTGAATCAGCATCAACAAGTGCATCTGAGTCAGCAAGCACATCAGCTTCTGAATCAGCATCAACAAGTGCGTCAGAATCAGCAAGCACAAGCGCATCTGAATCAGCATCGACAAGTGCGTCAGAATCAGCAAGCACAAGCGCATCTGAATCAGCATCAACAAGTGCATCTGAGTCAGCGTCAACAAGTGCATCTGAGTCAGCAAGCACATCAGCTTCTGAATCAGCATCAACAAGTGCATCTGAGTCAGCATCAACAAGTGCATCTGAGTCAGCAAGCACATCAGCTTCTGAATCAGCATCAACAAGTGCATCTGAGTCAGCAAGTACAAGCGCATCTGAGTCAGCAAGCACATCGGCTTCTGAATCAGCAAGCACAAGTGCGTCAGAATCAGCGTCAACAAGTGCATCTGAGTCAGCATCAACAAGTGCGTCAGAATCAGCGTCAACAAGTGCATCTGAGTCAGCATCAACAAGTGCGTCAGAATCAGCGTCAACAAGTGCATCTGAGTCAGCATCAACAAGTGCTTCAGAATCAGCAAGCACATCGGCATCTGAGTCAGCGTCAACAAGTGCATCTGAGTCAGCAAGCACATCAGCATCTGAATCAGCATCAACAAGTGCTTCAGAATCAGCGTCAACAAGTGCATCTGAGTCAGCGTCAACAAGTGCGTCAGAATCAGCAAGCACAAGCGCATCTGAGTCAGCAAGCACATCAGCATCTGAATCAGCATCAACAAGTGCGTCAGAATCAGCGTCAACAAGTGCATCTGAGTCAGCATCAACAAGTGCATCTGAGTCAGCATCAACAAGTGCATCTGAGTCAGCATCAACAAGTGCGTCAGAATCAGCATCAACAAGTGCATCAGAGTCAGCAAGCACATCGGCTTCTGAATCAGCATCAACAAGTGCGTCAGAATCAGCGTCAACAAGTGCGAGTCAAAGTGCCTCAACAAGTGCATCAGAATCAGCAAGTACATCAGCATCTGAGTCAGCATCAACAAGCGCATCTGAGTCAGCAAGCACATCAGCATCTGAATCAGCATCAACAAGTGCATCAGAGTCAGCATCAACAAGTGCATCAGAATCAGCAAGCACATCGGCATCTGAGTCAGCGTCAACAAGTGCATCAGAGTCAGCAAGCACATCAGCTTCTGAATCAGCATCAACAAGTGCGTCAGAATCAGCGTCAACAAGTGCATCTGAGTCAGCGTCAACAAGTGCGTCAGAATCAGCAAGCACAAGCGCATCTGAATCAGCATCAACAAGTGCATCTGAGTCAGCAAGCACATCAGCTTCTGAATCAGCATCAACAAGTGCGTCAGAATCAGCAAGCACAAGCGCATCTGAATCAGCATCGACAAGTGCGTCAGAATCAGCAAGCACAAGCGCATCAGAGTCAGCAAGCACATCGGCTTCTGAATCAGCATCAACAAGTGCGTCAGAATCAGCGTCAACAAGTGCGAGTCAAAGTGCCTCAACAAGTGCATCTGAATCAGCAAGTACATCAGCATCTGAGTCAGCATCAACAAGTGCATCAGAATCAGCAAGCACATCAGCTTCTGAATCGGCATCAACAAGCGCATCTGAGTCAGCAAGCACATCAGCATCTGAATCAGCAAGCACATCAGCATCTGAATCAGCATCAACAAGTGCGTCAGAATCAGCGTCAACAAGTGCATCTGAGTCAGCATCAACAAGTGCATCAGAATCAGCAAGTACATCAGCATCTGAGTCAGCATCAACAAGTGCATCAGAATCAGCAAGCACATCAGCTTCTGAATCAGCAAGCACAAGCGCTTCTGAATCAGCAAGCACAAGCGCTTCTGAATCAGCAAGCACATCGGCATCTGAGTCAGCGTCAACAAGTGCATCTGAATCAGCAAGCACATCAGCTTCTGAATCAGCATCAACAAGTGCGTCAGAATCAGCAAGCACAAGCGCTTCTGAGTCAGCATCAACAAGTGCGTCAGAATCAGCAAGCACAAGCGCTTCTGAGTCAGCAAGCACATCAGCTTCTGAATCAGCGTCAACAAGTGCGTCAGAATCAGCAAGTACATCAGCTTCTGAATCAGCATCAACAAGTGCGTCAGAATCAGCAAGTACATCAGCTTCTGAATCAGCATCAACAAGTGCGTCAGAATCAGCAAGTACATCAGCTTCTGAGTCAGCAAGCACATCAGCTTCAGAATCAGCAAGCACAAGCGCATCTGAGTCAGCAAGCACATCAGCTTCTGAATCAGCATCAACAAGTGCGTCAGAATCAGCAAGCACAAGCGCTTCTGAGTCAGCATCAACAAGTGCGTCAGAATCAGCAAGTACAAGCGCTTCTGAGTCAGCAAGCACATCAGCTTCTGAATCAGCATCAACAAGTGCATCTGAGTCAGCAAGCACAAGCGCATCAGAATCAGCAAGCACATCAGCTTCAGAATCAGCATCAACAAGTGCGTCAGAATCAGCAAGTACATCAGCTTCTGAGTCAGCAAGCACATCAGCTTCAGAATCAGCAAGCACATCAGCATCTGAGTCAGCGTCAACAAGTGCATCAGAGTCAGCAAGCACATCGGCTTCTGAATCAGCAAGCACATCAGCATCTGAATCAGCATCAACAAGTGCGTCAGAGTCAGCAAGCACATCAGCTTCTGAGTCAGCAAGTACATCAGCTTCAGAATCGGCATCAACAAGTGCATCTGAGTCAGCGTCAACAAGTGCTTCAGAATCAGCGTCAACAAGTGCATCTGAGTCAGCAAGCACATCAGCTTCTGAATCAGCATCAACAAGTGCTTCAGAATCAGCGTCAACAAGTGCATCTGAGTCAGCGTCAACAAGTGCGTCAGAATCAGCAAGCACAA